>NZ_RZTB01000160.1:0-6434 GCF_003997735.1 Mesorhizobium sp. M7A.F.Ca.MR.148.00.0.0
ATAGCGGCGATCTCCTTGTTCATAGAAGCGAATTCCTTCGAATTGGCAGCCTGTAGCACTCGGCGCGGGCGGCGTTTTATATTGTGGAATTGGACAATTCAGTCCCGTATTACCATGCTATCAGCGTCAAATGGACGGCGCCGAGTGGCATTTCCAGAGCGCCCCCAAATAAACGCGGCATCATGATCTCATAAAAATGCGCGTTCCTGAGTTAAAGAATTACGATTCTTTGCAACAGTCTTGTTTCTTGCGATATCTGGCATATCAAATTCGCTGAGAGAGGGGGGCAACATTGCATAATGATGTTGCTGAAGTTACACACCTAAAGAAGGTTAAACGCCTTGACCGGGCGTTGTCGGTCGGCTTACCCAGCAGCGAGAAGTCGGGGAGGACTCCCTTGAGGGTAGGCCCATAGGTAGAGGTCCCAAGAGACGACTCGCTACCCTGATCCACCGGCTGGTCTTCGGATAACCGATCGTCCTGCATACGCGCCGCTTAAGCGTTGCTACGACAAGTTCGCCTGATCAGCTCGCCGGTGCCCGTTCGATCGGACGATCGGGTCTTGCTTGATTGGCCGGCCAGCACGCCGGATGAGGCCCTTGACCCGGCAGCATATCGGCAGGGCCGTCGAGCGCGTCGGCGTCACATAGTATCCGGATGTAATCGGTGTCGCATGCCTCGGGAGCTGGAGCCGGGCCTGGTTGAGCCTGTGCCAGCATCTGGATGGGACGAACCACCTTAATCTGCGGATAATATTCGTCTGTGGCGGGGATGCGAAAGCGGTTCTGATCGCGACTTCACGCGGGCAGCTCGCGTCCGCTGTCCCACGGCGTCGCCCCGTTGGAAATGGGGCCATGCATTCGGCCCGAGTTGCAGGCCGATCAGCCGGTGCCCGGAGGAAGTGCTTGAAGGCTTCCACACCGGAGATCTGTTCGCGACTCGGATATCTCCTGCATGGTAGAAAGGCCGACCATCGGCTCAATGCCATTTGTGGCGTCGCGCATGGATCCTGGAACATCAGTCCCATTTGTTTTACCTCAGGCGCGAGTAAACGATCGCGATCGCGTGGCACTGCTCTATTAGGTAAGGGCAAAAGCGCTGGGGCAGGCACCGCTTACGACTGCGCGGCAAGGATGGGAGTTCGGTTGGTGCTCAAGAAAACGCACGCAGCACATTTCAAGGGCACGGTCGAATGTCAGTCGTTCTTGTTGAGTCTCTCGATCACTTAGAATTCAGTTGGGGTGCTGTTTGCGTTTGTTCGCTCGCTCGGTGCATGTCCAGAGTGGCTGCCTCTGGCTAATTGCGCATTCAGTCCGAACCATTAGAGCGTTTTGTCCTAACTCGAAAGCCTAAATTTCCCCTGCCGGGTTCTTGTGACCGCCCTCGGCACCGCCGAAATGCACCAGCGCAAAAAAGCACGCGGGAACGGGGACAGTAGGCGATCGGCTGGTACTCGGCGGGGCGCCAGCCGCCGGGCACCGACGCGAATTGTCGGTTTTGTCGAGACCGTAACACGGTGCCGGGCGGCTGCGTTGCTGATGCACTCTAATTTAAACCTTTGAATCCTATGCAGAACATTATTTCCGGCGGTCCTTCTGCTCGGCCGGCACGACTTTTGAAGCTCCCTTGTAGCCAGGCAGCAGAAGCTGCCGGTCGCGGGTCGCAGAAAGCGCACCGCGTATTGCAGAGCACTTGGCCAGAGGAAGCCTAATGGACAAGAGAATGCCTTCCGCGGAAAATGAAACTCAGGTGCGCGAGGCGCAGCTTTGGGAGAATGCATCGCGCAATGCGCTCGACCGGTTGGTACGCTGCCTGTTCGCCGAGGGTTTTCTAGAACGAGATGGATTAATGCGGGCGCGCGATGGCCGCCAAGCCTGGCTTCCTCTTTGGGTGACACGCCAGGTCTTGCATTTCACCGACTTGCGTCGCGCACCTGCCGGAACAATGCAAAATCGGGGTTCCATCGAAGTGCTGGACGAAAGCGGCGCCCGGCACCGGATCGATGATCCATCCGGTCTCATAAGGCAGGTCGCGCCCGCCCTGGCGATTTCGCTTGCATCGGACGGCTTGGAGAATCTTTTGCACGACATCGACAACAGCGTGCGCAATGACGTCCTGGCGCGTCGCCACCGGGAGCACTGGAGCGCCGCGCTGCGTGCGAAAGTAGCGAAAGCAGGCGCGCAGGGATTTCTGGCCTATCTTGCTAAGAGCTTGCCGCCGCACTTGGCAGCCATGACTCTCGATCAGTGGGGCGCGTTGGAAGGTCACCCGATTTATCCGACATGGAAGGCCAAGCCCGGCCTTTCGCCCAAGGACGTGAGTACGTTGTCGCCTGAATTCGGTGCTCGTGTGCGCGTGCGCATCACAGGGATGCGCAAAGAATGGGTTCATGTGGAGAAAATGGCGCATGTCGGCAGCTATTCGGAATGGTTCTCAGAAAACTTTCCCGACCTTTGGCGCGACTGGGCCGAAGGTCTGAACGAACGTGGAAAATCGCCTGAGGACTGGCTTCCTCTGCCTGTCCACAGCTGGCACCTTGAGAATTTCGTGCGCCGTGTATTCGCGTCCGAGATTGCTTCCGGTGTTTTCGACCCGGATGGCCCGGAGATCCTTACGCTGCCGTCCATGTCCTTTCGCACGATGCTGCCGGACACACATGAACTGAGGCCCTTTATCAAGCTGCCGGTCGCGATCTGGATGACCAGCGCACAGCGCACTCTGCAGGCCAGGTCGATTTACATGGGGCCGCGTCTCAGCAACCTTATTTCCGAAATTCTGTCAAAAGAGAGGAATTTCCACGGGGGGCTGGAGATCTTCACTGAAGAGTTGGGCGCAATCTTGCATCACCCGGAGACGGGCGACGAGCATCCGGGCCGCTTTCTTTCCGTTATCTACCGCAACGCCAACGCTCTTGCACGCAAGGACGGACTTTTGCCAGTTACTGTGGCTGCATTGTTGACGGGAAGCCCGATGGATGGCCGTCCCCTCATTTGCGAATTGATCGCCAGGAACGGCGATGAAAGCGAGGGGACCGTATCTGCGTTTTTCCGGGTCTATGCGGGCACCGTCATCCGGCCAACACTCGGCATGTATCTTCTTTACGGAATTGCCTTCGAGGCGCATCAGCAAAATAGCACAATTCTGTTCGATGAAACCGGCCGCCCACAAAAACTGTTGATCCGTGATTTTGGAGATGGCTTCAGTTTTGCGCCCCTGTTCAAGGAACGCGGGCACCGCCTCAAGGTATTCCGTCGCAAGGGAGTCTCACCCACCACATTCGATGACGATATCAGTCTCGTGCGCTCATTGCTCATCGATGCCTGCTTTATCTGTCATCTTCATGAGGTCGCGCTGTGCCTCAATGAACAGTATCCACTGACGGGCACGAGCCTTTGGCGCATCCTTCGGGAAGAAACCGAGGCAGCTTTTGACGCGCTCAGGCCACGCATGTTATCTGACGCGTTCTGGCTTGAGGAACGCAAGGCTTTTCTCGAGCTTCCCTGGCCGACGCGCTCGGTGCTCCGGATGCATCTGGAGCGCTATCGCGATGATGCGGTCGAGCACGAGCTTCCCAACCCGTTGGCGGAAGCGGAATGACAAAAGCCTCTTCCGCGCTTCGCGGCTTCGGAGGTGTATGCTCGGCCTGGTTTCGTAAACGGCGCTTGTCGCGCCCTCCCTTGGCCAGGAGTTCCTCATGGGGGCGGATTCCCAAATCGGACTCTTTTGATCCGGTCCTTCCACTAATACTAGGAACCGTCGAGACGGACCTTGTCAAAACCGCGGTAACAAAACATCGTAACATAACCTTCAAAATGACTTCACAGAATCTTTACGACCGCAGATCGCTGTAAATAGTATCTTCACCCCAAGTCTGAGGCACAGCTAGAAAGCTGACGCCTGTTGACGTTCAGACCGCCACACAACACGCAAAGGAAGGTCCTGCAAATGGCAAGAAGAGCGCTCATCCTGGTTGAAGGTCATAGAGGTATTGGTCTGCGATACGTCCAAGCGGCCCAGCGTCTGGGCCTTCATCCAATTACCCTGTCGGCTGATCCAGCTCGGCACGGCTATCTTGCGGCGGAAAAGCTCGAGGCAATCCCTGTCGACACAGAGAATCTCGATGCGCTGATCCAGGTATGTTCTCGGCTGTCTGTGACGTATGACATTGCGGGGATTACTGGTTTCACGGACCTCGACGAGTCGCTCTATGCGACGATTGGCAAGCTCTGCCGGCATTTCGATTTACCGGGACCGAACCCCGCATCGATTGAACGATGCTGCAACAAATTCACTCAACGTCAACTCCTCGCGGAAGCGGGCATTCCAATACCTGCTTATCGCTTGGCAACGAATGCAGCGGACGTAGCAAGCTCTGCGGCGCAGATTGGTCTGCCCGTGATTCTTAAGCCAGCCGCAGGCAGCGGTAGCTGCGGTGTCCGATTGTGCCGTGACGTCGATGAGCTAACCGAACACACGAGCTATCTGATGGGCGGGACGCACACATGGGTGTCTTCCCCGAGGATACTGGTCGAAGAATTCGCTCAAGGCCCCTATTATGCCGTTCATATAATGGGAAATGAGGTCATTGGGATTGAAGCGGCTGCCTTCCACAACCCACCGCATTTCGTCTTCCGTGAGGGCACCTTCCCGGCCCCGCTGACCCATGACGAGTATAAACGCATCGCCGATGTTTCGCTGAGTTGCCTAGGAGCTCTCGGCCTTGCTTGGGGGCCAACGGCTATCGAACTCCGATGGACGAAGCGGGGTCCAATCGTTATTGAAGTCAACCCGCGTATTAGTGGCGGTCCTCAACCGGTTCAGCTGGCTTACGGTGTCGATCTCATCACCGAGCACATCAAACTTGTCATCGGCGACGAATGCAATTTGCGCAGAAGCCATTCGCACGTTTCGGCCTGGCGGTCCCTACTTCCTGATCGCGATGGCATCCTCGATTGGATTGGTGGTGACAATCGGGCGGCGGCTGTGCCAGGCGTCGCCGAGGTCAGCTTTTTTGTTAAACCCAAGACGCCGATCGTCAGGAAAGGCGATTACCGAGACTCCATGGGATGTGTCATCGCCGTTTCACCCAGCCTTGCTCAGACCGAGGAGATACTTCAGCGTGCGGTCGACTTAATCAGTTGGTCTATTACACCATTTCCGACCGAATAGGAACAATCAGCCCCCGCACTTCTCCGCACCAGCGCGGGTTCCCCGGGTAAAGTGTGATCGTTGCCGAACATTGGCGCAATTTACGCCGCGAGAGTGGCGTGGGTCGATGATCACACTTGGCAGCCCGTCGAAAACCCGATCAGGTTGATTTTGGCTGAGTTGAAAATCTTGTTACTCGCGATCTGCGGGCACAATCGCGAATGATGCGATTTCAAGACAGCGTCGGCTGGGAGGAGGACAATCTGGATTTCTTGCGCCGCTTGCTACCATATCACCACCGCATTCCCAACGCAGGCCGGCCGGGTATACCCTTGAATGCGCCTTGACCGAGAGACGCTCGGATCCGCGCGTACCGCAGCATGGACTAGCAGGATGTTGAAAAGGGCGCTCGCTCTTGGGCCGCGGTTGTGATTCATTTTCTCTGAAGGGATTCGGAGGATGAGTCGTGCGGGGCAGCGATAGTCGTACTGGCCAACTGTTCAGCTACGTGGATCTTGAGGCGCGGGTTCGGCAACACGCTCAGCTCCGCGCGATCCGGGGGATCGTGAACGACGCGCTGTCGGCGCTGGCGGAGGATTTCGCGGCGCTGTATTCGCCAATTGGGGCGATCCTCGGTCCCGCAATGTGGAAGCGGACTTCCACGGGCAGAAACGGTCCAACGAGACGCATGCTTCAACCACCGATCCTGACGCTAGGCTCTACGCAAGGGACGCGGCAAGGAAGCAAAGCTCTGCTTTATGGGGCATGAGCTGATGGAGAACCGCCATGGCCTTTTGCCGACGCCTGCCTGACATTCGCCGACCGGCATGCCGTACGGGTGGCGGCACTGCACAGGATTGAGCCTCGCGCGGACCGGCCACAGGCGATCACGCTCGGCGCGGACAAGGCCGACAACGCGGAGGACTTCGTCAATGAGCTGCGCTCGATGCGGGTGACGCCGCGCATGGGGCAAACATCAGCGGCCGCAGTTCCGCGATCGGCGGGCGCACGACGCGGCATGGCGGCTATGCCGTCGGCCAGCGCATCAGGCGCATCGAAGAGGCGTTCGGTTGGATCAAGGTTTTGGCCGACCAGCACAAGACCAGGTTCTGCAGCCGCGACCGTGTCGGAATGGGCCGTCACCTTCGGAGCCCCCGCTAAAATCTAGTGCGACGCCCAAGCTCGTAGCGGAGGCCGGCTGATGGCTAAGGTTCCCGACTTCGCCAAGGCCATTGACGGCCGCTGGCGCATGTCGAGATGGATGTTCGGGATAACGACTCTTCCTC
>NZ_RZTB01000160.1:6579-8474 GCF_003997735.1 Mesorhizobium sp. M7A.F.Ca.MR.148.00.0.0
TTCCTCAATCTCGTCGAGGAAGCGCATCTGACATTCAAAAGTTGTGTGCGTCAAGTTCTGCACAGCGGTGACATTGGCGTGTCCGCCGCGCAGCCCCCGTGTTTAGCGGAGCGGCGGACATGGCGGCCGCGTCTCAGGCGGCCAGTGCCCTCAGGTTCTCCTTCTTGTGCTCGCGCAGATGATCCATGTTGAGGTAGCGGGTCGCCTCGAGCCAGTTCTCGTGGATCTCCACCGCCAATGCCCGAACCAGCCGCAAACAGCTCTGCGGGTTGGGGAAGACGCGAACGACCAGGGTGCGCCGCTTGATCTCCTGGTTCAGCCGCTCCAGCATGTTCGTCGACTTCATGTGCTTGTGATGCGGCAGCGGCAGCCGGTAGAAGCTCAGCGTCTCCTCGATGTTGTTCTCCACCCAATCCACCAGCTTCGGGTATCGGCCTGCCATTTGGCGATCCACTGCGCCAGGTCGCGCTTGACCTCCTAGGTCGCGCCGGTCATAGAACCATCTGAGCTCCATCAGGCAGTCGTCATCGACCTTGCGCGGCACATAATCGAGCGCGTTTCTGAGGAAGTGCACGTAACAGCGCTGCCAGACTGCCTCGGGCGAGGACTTCCCGGATCGCTGCCCTGAGCCCCGGATGGTCGTCGGAGACGACAAACTCGACGCCCGCGCTGCTTGAGCCCGGCCACGAACGCGCGCCAGCTCGAGTGGCTTTCCCGGTTGGCCAGTTCGACACCGAGCACCTGGCGCCGGCCCTCCCAGTCGACCCCGATCGCCACCAGCATCGCCTGGCTGGCGATCACGCCGGCTTCGCGCGCCCGCTCATAGCGCGCATCCAGAATGTGGTTCGGGTAAGGTTCGGCAAGCCGCTGCTCAAAGAACGCCTTCAGGGCTTCATCCAGCCGCGCCGTCGCCTGGCTTACCGTCGAGGCCGAGAAGGCATGACCGCACAGCTCCTCGGTGATCGCCTTCACCTTGCACGTACATCTCGACCAGCGCCGATACCAGTGCGTTCTCCGAGCGCTGATAACGCTCAAACAACTCCGCCGAGAACCGGCCGGCCCGATCTTGCGGAACCCGAAGCTCCAGCACGCCAACCCGCGTCACAAGCTTGCGTTCGTAACAGCCGGAACGGTAACCAACCCGCTCCGTCGTCCGCTCGCCTTTCTCGGCCCCGATCGCCTCCGTCATCTCGGCTTCCAAAGCCTCCTGCACCACAGTCTGCAATACTTGCGAAAGCCGTCCTCATCCGACAACAGCAACGCTTTCAACTCGCCTCTGCTCAGTCTAACTTCTCGATTGGTCATGGCATTCACCCTTCCACGGGAATCGGTGATCGCAACGTCACCAGCGTGCCATGGCCGCCTCGCCTGAAGGCAAGGCCTGTTCTCTCTCCAGAGCTTTTTGCAGAACCTTCAGGACTATCGGTACGACTATCTGTCGCGCTCCCATCGGCCCAGGACTTCTCGTTCGACGCATCGATCCATTGGCCCAAGGAGATCAATAGACGGACAATGCATACCTATCACTGATGGATGCAGGGTCATCGGCCTGACGCTGGCAACGCTCTATCGGTATTCCCGCAGGTTTCGACCAGCGAGATTTGCCGATGGGCGTGCAGATAATCGGGCGCTCGCGCGAGGACACGAACGTTCTTGAGCCGCGCTTCTGTACGGAGCAATTGAACCCTTGGAACAAGCACCTTCCACTTTGCCTTCGCCTGGTACCGCGCGCCGGTCCCGCCGAAGCATGTCGACGACCCGGCCTTCGCCGAGAAGCTGACGACCATCGTTGGCTTTGTACGTCTATCCGCCGGCCCATGCCGTGGTGCTGTGGGTCGACGAGAAGTCGCAGATCCAGCCCTCGGCCGAACCCAGCCCGGCTTGCCAATTGAAGA
>NZ_RZTB01000160.1:8483-9417 GCF_003997735.1 Mesorhizobium sp. M7A.F.Ca.MR.148.00.0.0
AAGAAGGGCCGCGCCGGCACGACACGGCACAACGACGCTCTTCGCTGCCCTTAACGTGCTTGACGGCACGGTCATCGCGCAGAACAGCAGCGCCATCGCCATCAGGAGTTCGTCCGCCTCCTCAACCGCATAGAGCGCGCGGTGCCGACGGACAACGCAATCCATGTGATCCTCGACAATTACGCCGCGTCAAAAAAGACAAGATCCGCGCCTGACTCGACCGCCACCCGCGCCATTTCACCCCAAAATCTTGCTCCTGGCTCAACGTCGTCGAGGGCTTCTTCGACAAACTCACCGGCGCAGGCTCAAGCACGGCGTCTTCCACTCCGTTGTAGATCTTCAGGCCGCCATCAACCGCTTCATTCGCGAACACAATGCCGAGAACCCGCAACCATTCATCTGGAAAGCCAACCTCGATGACATTATCGCCGCCCGAAACCGAGGGTTCCAAACGTTGGAATCAATCCACTAGAGTTGCGGATTTGATCGCCGCTTGTAGTGCGCGATGGCGGCGTCGGCCTGATGTTGCCTGCGCCAAAGCGGCTAGCCCGGATATCTCACAGAGTGAGGTGCATCGGGGCTCCGAACCAGGGAAAATGCTTCTGCTACAAAGACTTACCCGAGGCAGAGGTGCTCCCCGATGCAAACAGAGTGTAGCGCAGAACGGTTTGATTTTGCATCCGATGACGGCGCGCTGCTGCTGGGGCTGACGGAGCGGGCGATCGGATTGATCGGCCGCTTTGCCCGCTGCTTCGTGGATGCGCGCAATCCGGACTTGATCGAGCACGAGGTGAAGACGCTGGTGGGGCAGCGCATCTTCGCTCTGACGCTCGGCTATAAAGACCTGAACGATCATGACGAATTGCGCCACGATCCGGTGATGGCTCTGCTGGGCGGCAAGCTGAAGGCGCGTCGCCACAGGAAATGCGCGGCC
>NZ_RZTB01000161.1:0-9302 GCF_003997735.1 Mesorhizobium sp. M7A.F.Ca.MR.148.00.0.0
TCTCCCTCCTTGCGGGGGAGATGGCCGGCAGGCCAGAGGGGGGTGCTGTCCCGCCGACATCGAAACCGTTTTGCACAGCCAATCGGTCTGCGTTGGCCCATGGCCGAAGCGGCCTCATCGTTGCAATATGGCTGCACTGACTTGCGAGGCCCCATGCGCACACTCATTTCCACCGGCTCCCCCTTCGAAAAGACCGCGGGCTATTCGCGTGCCGTGGTGCAGGGCGACTGGTGTTTCGTGTCCGGGACGACCGGCTACGACTACGCGACGATGACGATGCCGGAGACGGTGGAGGCGCAGACGCGCAATTGCCTGGCGACGATCGGCAAGGCGCTTCAGGACGGCGGCTTCGAGATGGCCGACGTGGTGCGGGCGCATTACTACATCACCGACCAGGCTTTCGTGGACGTGGTCTTCCCGATCCTCGGCGAGACGTTCGGCGACATCAGGCCGGCGGCGACGATGATCGTCTGCCAGCTCAACAGACCGGAAATGAAGATCGAGATCGAAGTCACCGCGCTGCGGCGCACGGCGTAAAAGGCGGGTCGACGATGAAAGTCCGGCGTATCGTTGCCAACATCGGGACACCGGATGTCGCCGCGGCGAAGCGCTTCTACCAGGACGTGCTCGGCCTCGATGTGTTGATGGACCTTGGCTGGATCGCCACCTACGGCTCGCAGGCAAAGATGGATGTCCAGGTCAGTTTCATGGCGCAAGGCGGCTCGGGCACGCCGGTGCCGGATCTTTCGATCGAGGTCGATGATGTCGATGCGGCGCTCGATGCCATGAAAGCGGCGGGCTTCGCCATCGAATACGGACCGGCCGACGAGCCCTGGGGCGTGCGCCGCTTCTATGTCCGCGATCCGTTCGGCCGGCTGGTCAACATTCTCTCGCATCGGTGAAGGCAAGGCGCTGCAATTTGCGGGAGGCTGGCGGGGCAGAGGGGAGCGCGAAGGATCGCAAACGAACGAGGTTGTTCTTGATCGCTGCGTTACTCCTTGCGCACAACCGGCTTGGCGTTTAGCAAGGCCGCGGTTCAAATTCTTTCCAGGACGGTTCCTCCATGGCAACGAAGCATCTTTTCCTGCTCCCCGGTGACGGCATCGGTCCCGAGGCCATGGCCGAGGTCAAGAAACTGATCGCGGTCATGAACGACAAGCTCGGCAGCGGTTTTGCCACCGATGAGGGGCTGGTCGGCGGCTGCGCCTATGACGCGCATGGCGCGGCGATCTCCGATGCCGACATGGAAAAGGCGATGGCGGCCGACGCGGTGCTGTTCGGCGCCGTCGGCGGTCCGAAATGGGATGCGGTGCCCTACGAGGTGCGCCCTGAGGCCGGCCTGCTGCGCCTGCGCAAGGACATGGAGCTGTTTGCCAACCTTCGCCCGGCCATCTGCTACCCGGCGCTGGCGGCGTCCTCCTCGCTCAAGCAGGAGGTGGTCGAAGGCCTCGACATATTGATCGTGCGCGAGCTGACCGGCGGCGTCTATTTCGGCGAGCCCAAGCAGATCATCGATCTCGGCAACGGCCAGAAGCGCGGCATCGACACGCAGGTCTACGACACGTTCGAGATCGAGCGCATTTCGGGCGTCGCTTTCGAACTGGCACGCACGCGCAAGAACCACGTCACCTCGATGGAAAAGCGCAATGTGATGAAGTCGGGCGTGCTGTGGAACGAGGTCGTCACCCAGACCCACAAGGCGCGCTATTCCGACGTCAAGCTCGACCACATGCTGGCCGATGCCGGCGGCATGCAGCTGGTGCGCTGGCCAAAACAGTTCGACGTCATCGTCACCGACAATCTGTTCGGCGACATGCTGTCCGACATCGCCGCCATGCTGACCGGCTCGATCGGCATGCTGCCGTCGGCCTCGCTCGGTGCGCCTGATGTGAAGACCAAGAAGCGCAAGGCGCTGTACGAGCCGGTGCACGGCTCGGCGCCCGACATTGCCGGCAAGGGCATCGCCAACCCGATCGCCATGATTGCTTCCTTCGCCATGTGCCTGCGCTATTCCTTCGGCATGGTCGAGGAAGCCGACCGCGTCGAAAGCGCGATCGCCGCCGTGCTCGACGCGGGCCTGCGGACGAAAGACATCATGTCCGATGGCATGACCGAGGTCGGTACGGTTGAGATGGGCGACGCGATCATCGCCAAATTCCTGGGCTGATACTGTGACGGTCGACGTCCGCTGGGCGACGATCGAGGACACCGCGGCACTCGCGGCCATATTGTGCGAGATGGCTGTTCACTACCGGCAGCCACCTCTCGATGCCGACCGGGCCCTGTCTGCCCACGAAAATGGCTTGGCGAGGAAAGCCCGGCCTATCCGCATTTCGCGCTCGCCTTCGTCGGCGGCGAGGTCGGCGGCCTGGCGTCGGTGGCGATCGCGCATCCCGGCATCGATCTTGAGCGGCTGCTGTTCCTCAAGGATTTGTTCGTGCGCGACAAAGCCCGCAACGCCGGCGTCGGCCGAGCAATGATCGGCTTTCTCGCCGATCATTGCCTGCGCGAAGGCATCGGCCGCATCGACCTGACCACCGAGGACTGGAACGAGGGCGCACTGCGCTTCTACGGCCGGCTTGGCGCCGAACGCCACGGCCAGAAGGTCTTTCTCAGGCTTTCGGGCGAGGCGCTGAAAAGCGGCTAGATCCTGACGCCTGCCGGCACTGGTCCCCAAGGGTTTTCGCCCACCTGGGACGGCAGAAGTCCGAAGACCAGCAAGGCAATGCTGCCAATGGGAGTGATGAAGCCCAGCAGTGCAAACCAGCCGCTCAGACCCGCGTCATGCACACGCCGCACGACGAGGGCAATCGACGGCAGGATCAATCCCGAAAAGAAAACCAGGAAGGGTATGAGCCCTATGGCCCTCATCGGCGTCCTGTCCGCATTGGTTTTGAAGCCATTGAACGCTAGGTCAACGAGTATTCCGAAGCCTAGAAGCGCCAATATCCCGAGGGTGTAGAATAGCCAGAAGGCCCAGAATTCCTTGCGGCGGGCGCGACCCTTGAAATTGCTATAGTCCGCAATTATCGCGCGCCAGAAGTAAGCCCACAGACCCGTGGAATAGGCGGGCCTGCTCTCGGCCGAACGGCGTGGCTGCCGTGGCTGGCCCGTGCTTGGCGATGGCGCTGTCGGGGTGACGGCGACTATATCGTGCGCCGTACCGTCATCCGGTTGAAACTCGACAAGGGCGCCCCTGGCGAGGGTCACCCCCTGATTCAGATCGTTATGGGTGAAGATATAGCGCTTGCCGTCGATACCGTTGATGTATCCGTAATCCTGATCCTGGTCGTAGTGAAGCACCGCACCGCGCATACCCAGCCCCCCATTCACGCTAGCTACGGCGAATGCTACCCAGGGTTGGGTGCGATTGCAATATGCACGCAAACTATATTCTGACGCCCGCAGGCACCGGCCCCCACTGGTTTTCCCGGGCCTGCGTCGGGATCAGCGCGAAGACCAGGATGATCAGGCTGCCGATGGTCGGGATCAGGATCAGCAGGCAGAGCCAGCCCGACAGGCCGATGTCGTGCAGCCGGCGCACGATCATGCCGAGGCTGGGAAGGAGTGTCGCCAGCAGGAACGTGCCGCACAACCCGACCGTTATCGCGCCCGAGATATCACTGTCGAAACCGCCCATATCCATATCGGTGTACAGGCCGATGCCGCCGATGATCAGCAGGCAAACCGTCCAGAACAGGCAGTAGCCCCAATATTCCTTGCGGCGGGCGCGTCCGGCGAAATTGAAATAGTTCTGCGTCACGCCGCGCCAGAAATAGCCCCAGAGATCACTGGGCTCGGCTGTCTCGGAAGATCGGCCGAAATGCTGCGCAGGAGATGGGGCCGCTGCAGGCGGAACGCTGGCCTGGGCCAGTGCGGCCTTGATGCTGGGGTCTGCGGCCGCCGGAGGGGCGGTCGGAGCGGTGATCGAAAAAACGTCGCGCGCCTGGCCGCCACCCGGCTGGAACTCGACGGCCGCGCCCTTCCGCATAGCAGTTTCCCGGCGCAGGTTCTCGCGGGTGAAGGTGTAACGGTTGCCGTCGGCCCCGGATATGAAGCCAAAACCCTGGTCCTCGTCATAGTGAAGCACTTCGCCGCGCATTTGCCACCCCTCTCGCCACGTCCCGGCCGAAGGTGGCACAGGCCCGAGCCGATGGGCAAGCCGGCATGGCTACCGTCTTAGCGGCAAATGAAGCATAAAGCATCGAGTGCAACCGCCTTCGACAGAAGCAGACATGACAGTCGAGAGTCCCGACAGTAAAACCGTGATTGAAGATGGAGGGGAAAGAAGACCTCCCAGGCTGGCCATCGACGCCACCGGCCTGACGTTCTGGCCGTCCGGCCAGGGACTTGTCGGCATCCCACGGGTGGAAAGCTTTCTCGTCAGCGCAGCCCTGGCCGATCCCGACCCTAGCGTGGAGGTGGTGGCGTTCCGACCGTGGGAAGGCCGGTTTCGCCCCCTCGCTCCTTTCGAGCAGAACCATGTCGCGACGGGCGAGATTTCACCCTGGCGGCTCAAACGATGGCCTGGGAGGCGCACGGCGATGTCGCAGGCCCTCGAAGCGGTGAGGCAGCAGCCATGGGGCAAGCGCGACGCCGCCCGCCATCTCGCCAAGACGGTGACCCATGGCCGCAAAGGGATTGCCTATCAGGCGACGAGGCTGCTGATTCGGGCCTATCGTCTGTACCAGCGGGCGCGGATCCGGTCGGCCCCGCGTCAGGTTCCAAGCCAACCGAACGAGACCGAACGCGGCTTTGTCCTGATCAGCCATCACATTCTGACCGGGGATGACCGAACCGCCGTCTCCGGGCGCGCCGGTGGCCTTGCGTTTCTTTGCCACGATCTCATCCCGACACTGCGCCCCGACATGGTTGGTATGAGCCCTGGCGAGGCTCGCTACGGGTCATATCTCGAGCACCTCGTGCGTTCCGGCGCGCCGGCATTTTGTGCATCCGACGAAGTTGGGGCGACGCTGACCGATCATATGCAACAGGCAGGCGTCACGCAGCCGGTGGTATACCGGTTTCCGATGCCGTCCATCCTGTACGAGACGGCTTCGCGCATCGGCCAGACTTCGCGCATCGAGGCCGACGAGCCGTTCGTGCTCTATTGCTCGACCATCGAAGTGCGCAAGAACCACATCCTGCTGGCACGGATATGGCAGCAGGCGCTCGACGAGGACGTCAAGCTGCCGCGGCTCGTCTGCGCCGGGCGCTGGGGCTGGATGATCGATCCGCTGCGCGCCTATCTCAAGGCTCATCCGAGACTGCTCGAGCGGGTTACGTTCACCGGAGCGATCAGCGATGAGGAGCTCATCCGATATTATCGCAGCGCTTGCTTCGGCGTCTTTCCCTCGCATATCGAGGGCTGGGGCTATGGCGCCTCGGAATGTCTCGATTTCGGCATTCCGGTCATCGTCTCGACCGCGCCGTCGCTGATCGAGGCGAGCGGCGGGCTGATGCCGGCGATCGATTCCAATGACCAGGCCGGCTGGTACGCTGCGATCCGCAGGATGGCGGAGGATTCTGGCTGGCGCTCGTCGCTGACGGAACGCATCGCAAAGCAGCATCGCCCGACGCCGGCATCGGCCAGCTGGGCGGCCATCAAGGCTGGCCTGCAGGCAAGCGCGTCCCTCCGGCCAAAGTCCTAGAGCAACTCTAGGAAAAGTGTGAAGCGGTTTTCCCGGGAAAACGCATAGCATTTTCCTCGGGAATTGCGTCAAAACAAAGAGTTAGAGCAGATCGCCGTTTCCGTGAAACGGTGAAATGCTCTAGTCGGGCCGCTTCTTCGCCTTCTTGTGCTTGGGCGCGCCGGTGGTGTCGAATTTCGGCTTGCCCGGCTTCTTCGCCCATGGCTTTGCATCATGCGGGGCGGCCGGGCGCTGATCGACTGCTGCCGGTGCACGTTTTTCGAATTTGCGCTTCGGCGCGTTGGGGTCGAACGGCGCCTTGCCGCGATGCGGCTTCTTGTCGGGGCTTGGCGGCTGATAGCCGGCGCGCGAAAGATCGGGCGTACCGTCGAGCCGCTTCACCAGGATGTTGCCTTGCAGCTTGCGGTCGGGACCGATCGCGGCCAGGAAGCGGTCGGCCCAGTCGGCTGATATCTGCACGTAGGTCTCTTCCGGCTGCATCTTGATGGCGCCGATCTCGCGCTTCGAGATGCTGCCGGTGCGGCACAGCATCGGGATCAGCCAACGTGGCTCGGCATTCTGCCGGCGCCCGATCGACAGCGAGAACCAGACGCTGTCACCGAAATCGTCGCGGCGGCTGGGCGCCTCGTCGCGGCGCGCGAAACCTTCGCCCGCCGGTCTTTCACGCGACGGCGTGAAGGGCGCGATCTCCATGAGGTCCTCGGGCGCCGAGCGACTGGCGCGGCACTGGCGCACGAAGGCAGCGGCCACCTGTTCGGCGCCATGTCTGGCGAGGAGCGCGTCGATGAAACCGCGTTCGTCGTCCCTCACCGGCTCGTCGAAAACCGGATCGGCCAGGATGCGCTCGTCGTCGCGCCGCATCACGTCGTCGGCCGAGGGCGGGCTCGCCCATGTCGCCTTGAGGCCGGCGTTCTGCAGCAGCCGCTCGGTGCGCTTGCGGGCGCTGTTGGGAACGATCAGCGCGCTGACGCCCTTGCGCCCGGCGCGACCGGTGCGGCCGCTGCGGTGTAGCAGCGTTTCCGGATTGGTCGGCAGATCGGCGTGGATGACCAGCTCGAGATTGGGCAGATCGATGCCGCGCGCCGCGACATCGGTGGCGATGCAGACTTTTGCGCGGCCGTCGCGCATTGCCTGCAAGGCATGGCTGCGCTCGTTCTGGCTGAGCTCGCCCGAAAGCGCCACGACGGAGAAGTTGCGGTTGTTGAAGCGTGCGGTCAGATGATTGACGGCGGCACGCGTGTTGCAGAACACCAGCGCGTTCTTGGCTTCGTAATAGCGCAGCACGTTGATGATGGCGTTCTCGCGGTCGGGCTGGGCGACGCTCAGCGCCCGGTATTCGATGTCGAGATGCTGCTTCTCCTCGCCGGCGGCCGAAATGCGCACCGCATTGCGCTGGTAGCCCTGGGCGAGCGTGGCGATCGAGCGCGGCACGGTGGCCGAGAACATCAGCGTGCGGCGTTCGGCCGGAGCGGCGTCGAGGATGAATTCGAGGTCCTCGCGAAAGCCGAGATCGAGCATCTCGTCGGCCTCGTCGAGCACCACCGCCTTCAGCGCCGACATGTCGAGCGAGCGCCGGGTGATGTGGTCGCGCAGCCGGCCGGGCGTGCCGACGACGATATGGGCGCCGCGCTCCAGCACACGCCGCTCCGAGCGCATGTCCATGCCGCCGACGCAGGACGCCACGGTTGCGCCGGTCAGTTCGTAGAGCCATTCCAGCTCGCGCGTCACCTGCAAGGCGAGTTCGCGCGTCGGCGCCACCGCCAGCGCCAGCGGCGCGGCCGCGTGGCCAAAGCGCTCTGCGCCCTCAAGCAGGGTCGGCGCCAGTGCGAGGCCGAAGGCCACCGTCTTGCCGGAGCCTGTCTGCGCCGAAACCAGCGCATCGGCCTCGCCGAGTTCCGGCGCCACAACCGCCTTCTGGACGGGCGTCAGCTCGGAATAGCCGCGTTTTTCCAGCGCCCTTGCCAGCGCGGGAACGAGTGCATCGAAGTTGGACATCTTACTCTTTCGGAATTCGGATTCTTATATGCCCAGCAATGGGCCTGTCTTCGGCGGGCGTCGGGACGCTCCATGAGCCGGATGGTCATGCCGTTCGTACTTCGTGCCGCCGCCATTGTACAGGGCAACAGGACGCTCATCGCAATTGACTCTTGACGCAAACCGCGTAAAAGCCCGCTTTGAACGGGATCGTTTTTCGATGCGCGGCCTTTTGATGGCTCTTCTTGCATTCGATGCCCCCAGCCTCAATGCACATCATTGGGCCGGGCGCGTCGGCGCGTCCCCTCGTTCCAGCAAAACTATGGCCAAGACCACCACCAAAACGGTGTGACTCCCTTGGCCTAACCACCCTCTCCCGGGTTCGGCCCGGGGGACGGAACCCGCATCGGCCAGCGGGTTTCTCCAAAAACCAAGCGGAGAGGGACAGGAGATTTTTCGATGAGTTTCAAGGTAGCGATCGTCGGCGCCACGGGCAATGTGGGCCGGGAAATGCTCAACATACTGGAAGAGCGCGGCTTTCCGGTAAGCGAAGTCGTGGCGCTGGCGTCGCGGCGCAGCCAGGGCACGGAAGTGTCGTTCGGCGACCGCACGCTGAAGGTGAAGACGCTCGACCAGTATGATTTTTCCGACACCGACATCTGCATCATGTCGGCCGGCGGCAGCGTCTCCAAGGAATGGTCGCCGAAGATCGGCAAGCAGGGCTGCGTCGTCATCGATAATTCGTCGGCCTTCCGCTACGATCAGGACGTGCCGCTGATCGTGCCGGAAGTGAACCCGGACGCGATCTCGCTGTTCACGCGCAAGAACATCATCGCCAACCCGAACTGCTCGACGGCGCAGCTGGTGGTGGCATTGAAGCCGCTGCACGATTTCGCCACCATCAAGCGCATCGTCGTCGCCACCTATCAATCGGTATCCGGCGCCGGCAAGGAAGGCATGGACGAGCTGTTCACGCAGACCCGCGCGGTCTTCGTCGCCGATGGCGTCGAGGTCAAGAAGTTCACCAAGCGCATCGCCTTCAACGTCATCCCGCACATCGACGTGTTCCTCGACGACGGCTCTACCAAGGAAGAGTGGAAGATGGTCGCCGAGACCAAGAAGATGCTCGACCCCAAGATCAAGTTGACGGCGACCTGCGTGCGCGTGCCGGTGTTCATCGGCCATTCGGAAGCGGTCAACATCGAGTTCGAAAAGCCGATCACCGCCGACGAGGCGCGCGATATTCTTCGGGAAGCCCCGGGCTGCCAGGTCTTGGACAAGCGCGAGGACGGGGGCTACATCACGCCGCTGGAATCGGCCGGCGAGGACGCCACCTTCATCTCGCGCATCCGCGAGGACTCGACCATCGACAATGGCCTGTCGATGTGGATCGTCTCCGACAATCTGCGCAAGGGCGCCGCACTCAACGCGGTGCAGATCGCCGAGCTTTTGGTCGAGCGCGGCCTGATCCAGCCGAAGAAGAAGGCGGCCTGACGGCCGTTTAGTTTTCGCTCACGGGCCGTATCGCCGCTGCCGCGGCGGGCCCTCCGCGGGGGCGCCGAACGATCGGCGGCCCGCGGTCGCGGGCTCGGCCTTTGGCCGTTAGCTCCCTTCTCCCCGTTTACGGCAGGGCTATCGCATATGGATTCTTGCGAAGAAGGACCCCCACCCTAGCCC
>NZ_RZTB01000162.1:0-306 GCF_003997735.1 Mesorhizobium sp. M7A.F.Ca.MR.148.00.0.0
GGTACTTCTCTGAGTGGTAGATTCTATTGATAGAAATCGCGTCAGCCGAAGGGCGAAGATGCGAAAATGATGCATTTTCGTCCCTTCTTCCACGGGCCGACCTAATATTCTACATATTGCCGAATAGGATACTTCGCCCTTAAACCGTCATTGGCTTTGCATACGAATTGCCGGCATCGATGCCCTGTGCTTTCAAAAACTTCCGGCGTGATGCCATGAACATGATCGTTTCCCCTCCGATGCTGAGGGCATTAGGCCGCTGGCTACCGGTCTCGCCCTTCTTGAGCAACTTGAGCAACGATAGAC
>NZ_RZTB01000162.1:316-4712 GCF_003997735.1 Mesorhizobium sp. M7A.F.Ca.MR.148.00.0.0
GGTCGCCAAGAATCTGGGTATTGTTGAAAGTTATGACGAAAATAACGGAATAATCGTTTTGTTGATATTTCAGAGTGCCATCTGGAGCGCAAGCGCTAGAGCGGCCCAGCGTCCTTTTAGCGTCCATCTCGCTTCTAGATGACGACAATATACAAACTGCATTTGACGGAAGGCGCCCGGGTGAATGATGCTCGATTGCATAAGGCGCGAAGTTGCCATAAGAACTCGTAGTTGGGAACAACAGATGCAAAGCGTTGAGGCTTTCCGGGATCTCCAGGGCGAAGCAACCGAGTGGCGCCGCTACCTGCACCAGAACCCTGAGCTCGGTTATCACCTCCACAACACAGCGATGTTCGTGAGCGAGAAACTAGCTTCGTTCGGTATCAACCATATCGAAACGGGGATAGCTGAAACCGGTATGGTTGCACTGATTCAGGGCGAAGGCGGAGACGGGCCGACGATTGGGCTGAGGGCCGACATGGACGCCCTGCCGATTCTGGAAGATTCAAACAAACCCTGGTCGTCGACCATACCGGGGAAAATGCATGCCTGCGGCCATGACGGTCACACAGCCATGCTGTTGGGCGCCGCCAAGTACCTTGCGAGTACACGCAAGTTCAAAGGCTCAGTTGCCCTGATCTTCCAGCCTGCAGAAGAAGATGGACGCGGTGCTCAGAAGATGGTCCTGGAAGGGATCATGGAGCGATTCGGCATTTCACAAGTTTTTGGCGTGCACAATTCGCCTGGGATGGAGATCGGGACGTTTGCCATTTGCGAAGGGCCTATGTCGGCGGCGTTGGATGAGTTCGACATCATAGTAAAAGGCAGGGGTGGTCATGCTGCCTATCCGCATCGAACTATCGATCCTATTGTTATTGCGGCCCAAATTATTGTCGGGCTGCAAGCGGTAGTGTCGCGCAACACTGACCCGACCGAGTCCCTCGTAATCACCGTTACCAAGTTAAACGCCGGTACTGCATACAACATTATTCCAGAGCATTCTGCATTGGCCGGCACGGTCAGGACGCTACTGCCCTCCCTTCGGGATTTGGCAGAGCGCCAGATTGAGGCGTGTGCGCAAGGCATAGCCCGGAGTTTTGGCGCGGAAGTTGAGTTCAAGTATCGGCGGCTTGAACCCATCATGTTGAACCACACTGAGGGGACGAGTCTGGCAGTCAAGGCTGCTCGCAGTCTTGTGGGGTTTGCTGCCGTTGACGATAAGATCAAGCCGAGCATGGGGTCGGAGGACTTCGCTTATATGCTTGAGGCACGTCCGGGCGCGTACATTTACCTGGGAAACGGCGCGACCGCTCCCGTGCACCACCCGGCGTACGATTTCAACGACGAAGCACTGCCATACGGCATCGCCTATTGGGTGAACCTGGTCGAGACGGCTCTGGCTGTTTGAGACTACGGCGCACGGCTGATCGCAAGAAAAAGGCGTCCCGTCCGGTGGCGGGAACAATGAGGGAGAACCACAATGAATCTTTCGACAAACCGCAGACGTTTCATTCAGGGCACATCGGCGATCGCGGCCGGCGCTATGTCTTTCAAATTCGGCCGCGCCGCCGCCGCGTCGCCGGGCGAAGTAACAGTAGCGCTCAATGGCGGAGATTACGCAAAGGCGTGTATCGAAGCCTTTGTAAAGCCATTCGAAGCCGAGACGGGAATCAAGGTGAACCCGATCACCGATCAAATCCAAACGTCCAAGCTTGAGCTAATGGTGACTACAAATACCGTTTCTGTTGATGTGGTTCCCGTGTTCCCAAATTTCGACATTCTAGCTGCTGAGAAGGGCTACCTAGAGAAAATTGACTATTCGATCTATAAGAAGGACGAGCTGGACGCAATTCTAGACTTCACCAGAACACCCCACAGCGTCGGGGCGATCGTATATGCATACTGCATGGTTTACAATACTGAGAAGTTTCCGGCGGGCAAACCGCGCCCTTCTTCGTGGTCTGAATTCTGGGATACCACCAAATTTCCTGGAGTTCGGACGCTGCCATCCGGCCAGAACGGAGAGGTCCCTTTGGAGGAAGCTCTGCTCGCTGACGGTGTGCCTGCAGAAACTATCTACCCTATAGATATTGACCGTGCTTTTGCTAGCCTTGACAAGATTAAGCCGCATATTCGTAAATGGTGGGCGACGGGGTCCGAGGTTCAGCAGATGATGCACGATAAGGTTGTGGACTTGGCGGAATCTTACGATGGCCGCGCGATAACACTGATTGAGGAGGGAGCTCCGCTCGAAGTTAATCGAAACCAGCAAAAGATCACTTGGGAGGGTTGGGGAATTCCAAAGGGCAGCGCTAATGTGCAGAATGCACAGAGGTTTATCGAGTTCATCACACGCGCCGAGAGGCAGGCAGCATTCGCCAAACTTATGCCTTTTGGTCCGGCAAATCGAAATGCCTATAAGCTGTTGCCGGAAGATGCTGGAAGGAAATTTGCCGGCCATCCTGACTACGTGAAGTCTAGCATTGTATTGGACCCCAAGTGGTATGCTGAGGCTGGATCAGACGGCTTGACAAACTTGGACCGGGTTATTCAGCGTTGGAATGGGTGGGTCCTCCAGTAGTCAACTAATGGGCGGCGGCATCCAATCGGTCGACTTACACAACCGAGTTCTAGGCGGAGCCGTTATGCCGCCGCCTCCCCTTTTGGAAGCTGTACGTATTGCGGCCGCTTCCCAGGCGTACTGGAGAATCCACATCGTGACGTCACATCTTAAGAGCACCCGCCTGCCAATTGCGGAGAATGAAGCGTGGACGCACCGGGTTCCTGCACAGATTGAATTCTGCAGCGTTACCAAGATGTACGGGTCGGTCGCGGCGGTCAAGGACTTGTCACTTGCAGTTCGTCGCGATGAGTTCTTGACCATTCTCGGGCCAAGCGGGTCGGGCAAGACCACAGCTTTGATGCTGCTGGCTGGATTCGTGGCGCCCACGAAAGGCGACATCCTGATCGCCGGGAACTCCGTCGCCTCAGTCCCCTCCTATCGGCGTGACCAAGGCATAGTTTTTCAAAGCTATGCGTTGTTTCCGCATCTGAGCGTGCGCCGGAACTTGGAATTTCCGCTCGAAATGCGGGGCATGAAGGCCGCCGAGAGGGCAGTGCGGGTAGACTGCATGCTTGAGCGCGTACGCCTGAAGGAGTTTGGCGGCCGCATGCCGTCGCAACTGAGCGGCGGTCAGCAGCAGCGCGTTGCGCTTGCCCGCGCGTTGATTGCCGATCCGCCCGTCCTCCTGCTCGACGAACCGCTCGGCGCCCTGGATCGGAACCTTCGCGAACAGATGCAGGGCGAGATCAAGCGCCTGCACAAAGAATTCGGCAAGACCACCATATGTGTGACCCACGATCAGGAGGAGGCGCTTACGCTGTCGGACCGAATTGTCGTCATGCGGGACGGGCAAATCGAGCAAATCGACACGCCGGAAGCCCTCTACGACAGGCCTGCGTCGCGCTTCGTGGCCAAATTTCTGGGCGAGGCTAACATGCTCGAAGATGCCGGTTTCATGATCGAGTCCGACACGGTGCCGCGGAACGGCACTGTCGCGATGATCCGGCCAGAGCGTATCTGCATTGCCGCCCCCACGGCGCCGAAGCGCACCGACGCGGAGCAAAGACAGTCTGTAACCGGCACCGTGGAAGACATGATTTTTGCCGGGCCGTTGCGGAAATACCATGTGCGGGTCGGGAGCACCGTACTCATCGGGCGCGAGCATGTCGCCGCAGGACAGCAGACCTTCCGACCTGGCGACGAAGTGCGCCTCGAGTGGCTGCGGTCAGACGTTCGCTTTGTCACTGCGTGATGTGCTGAGGGACCACCGATGAAGACGTTGCGAAAACTCGGTCGAATGCCCATCGTGCTAACTGTGCCTACCCTTGCCGTCCTGCTTGTTGTCTTCGGTATACCCACCATCCAGCTTTTCCTGACTAGCCTCAATGCGCCAGCCCTTTCGCTAGCCAACTATCAAGCTTTTTTCAGCCAGCCGGCGAATATCCGTGTGCTCTTTCAGACCGTCGAGATCAGTGTGGTGGCGACTGCAATCTGTCTCCTCGTCGGCTATCCCACGGCCTATATGATCGTGGTCGCCTCGAGGTATGTGCGGATGTCGCTCATCGTGCTCGTTATCGTCCCCTATCTGACCAGTGGTTTGGTACGGACATATGCATGGATCGTAATTCTTGGCGATCGCGGCCTCATCAACAATCTGTTGCTCGACATCGGGCTTATATCAAGTCCGCTGCCACTCATCTATAACCGCGCCGCCGTCTATGTCGGCATGGTGCACATCATGCTGCCTATGATGATCCTGCCTCTGGTCAGCGTCATGATGGGTATCGACAAGTCACTGATGGCGGCAGCCCGGAGTATGGGCGCACGGCCTTT
>NZ_RZTB01000162.1:4722-9227 GCF_003997735.1 Mesorhizobium sp. M7A.F.Ca.MR.148.00.0.0
GCCTTTTACCGCCTTCTGGCGCGTCTTTTTTCCGCTCAGCATGCCGGGCGTGCGCAGCGGCTCCCTGCTGGTTTTTGTGATCTGCCTCGGTTTCTACATCACGCCGGCCGCCCTGGGCGGGTTGAGAGACGCCATGCTGTCGACCTTCATCGCGTCGCAGGTCCAGACCTCCTTTGATATGGGGCGCGTCGCGGCCTCGGCGTTTATCCTTCTAGCCGTTGGCGTTGTCGTGGTATCCGTTGTTGGGCTTGATCTTTCGCGTGCGCAGGACCCAACGACGCAGCGGCCGCGGAGGTTCTGGCTGAGTCTTTCGCCTTCTTTGGGCGCGCCGAAACGCTGTCTTAGCCAGTTTCTCGCCCCGCGTCGGGCAAAGCGATGGACGGCACGACTCTACCAGGCCGGCGGTGATAGCCGCTGGTCGAAGATCGTCGGCACGGTGTTCCTCGTGCTAGTAATGTTCTACCTGCTATTCCCGGAACTTCTCGTCGTTATTATGTCCTTCAGCGCGGGGAAATTTTTGGAATTCCCGCCGTCGGGCTTTTCCCTCCAGTGGTACCGCTCCTTCTTCAACGATCCGTCCTGGTACAACGCCGCTTGGACAAGCATTCAAATCGCCTTGGTGGTTGCCACAGTGTCGACAATCGCCGGCACGCTTGCGGCCTATGGCCTTAACGCCATGCTTCCGCGGGTGCGCAGCTTCCTGACCATGATGATCCTGACACCGATCACCATTCCGGTTATCGCCGTCGGCATATCGATCTATTTCGGGCTGATCAAACTCGGGCTACTCAACTCGATAACCGGCATCGTCTTGGCGCACACCATTGGTGGTATCTGCTATGTCGTTGTGATCGTTTCCGCTGCGTTAGTGAATTTCGATCCTCGGCTCGAGCAGGCGGCTAAGAGCATGCGTGCGGGACCGCTACGCACCTTCATGCGTGTGACGCTGCCTTTGATCCGACCGGGTATCATCGGTGGCGCTATATTCGCGTTTCTCGCCTCGTTCGATGAACTTGTCATAACATCGCTGATAGCCGGACCGACGATCCGAACCTTACCTTTGAAGATGTGGGAGGATGTTCGGCACCAGGTCGATCCGACAATTGCCGCGGTGGCAGCGCTACTGATGGCTCTGCCTGTGTTCTGTCTATTCGTTTTCTACGCCGCGGGTTGGCGGTCCGGTCCGAGAGTTCTGCGCACGCTCTCGGAACGAGCGACTTGAAGGCTGAAGTCGGAGATGTTTACCTTGACCCGAACAAACCGTTCTGGCCCAAATGGCAGACGAGGTGCAATTGTCGTATTGGCTTTGAACACCAGAATTCCTGCAGCTGACTGGCCTTATCGCTCCGGCCCTTTTGTCGGCCCCCTGGCAAGGCTAGCGGACGCGCAGTTTCGAAAAACTTTACCTGCGCCTGAAGCCCCACGGCATCGACGAGGAGGTTCGCGTTCCAAAGTCTTTGCGCCAGCGGTGCCTTCACGAACGCCAGCGAGGTCAGCAGCGCCGGGCTGTGCTCTTTAGGGAGAATGGGAAGCCGTGGCTCGAACGCGATTCCGTGACTGAAGCCTGTAAAGAGGAGCGGCATCAAGCTCGCGGTTGAAGATTGGTTAAGAACCATGGCGCAAATCACGCCCCGCGGGAGGAAGAGATTTATCCGACTGGCGGCAGCGCCAGTCAAAAACCTGGATTTAGGGAATTCGGCAGCTTGGACGCGATTACCCTTAGTCCCTTCTCTGGAGTGCCATCCATGACGTTTCAAAAGAGCAGCCGTGCTGTTGGAATCCTTCAGCTTGATGAAGGCCTGTCAGCCAATAAACCGCCGGAAGTTTCGGAGCTTACCTGCCTGTGGACCCCCACGACTGACGGCCCAATCGTTAAAGAAATCGTGAGGGGGGCATGGCCGGATAAAGTTATTCGTGGTGACCCGTCGCTCGAAGGCGCCTGCGTGGCAGCCGCTCGGCGCTTGGTTGAACGAGGCGCAGCCGTGATTTCTTCTGACTGCGGTTTTTTCATCCGGCATCAAGCAGCGGTCGCAGCTGCCGTCGATATTCCAGTAGCAATGTCCAGCCTGCTTCTGGTTCCCACGTTGCTGCGACAGTTGTCGCCTGCTCGTAAGCTTGCCGTTGTGACTGCTGACTCAAGACACTTCGGTGAAGATCTGCTCAGCGTGGACAATCCGACTGATCGAGCGAGAGTGGTTATCGGCGGCGTCGAAGGCGGCGAATTTCTCCGCAACGCATTGATGCGTCCTCCGGTCGATACCAAGATCGATCAGATCGAGTGCGAGGTCTTCGCTTGCGTCGCGCAACTCCGCGCTGAGCATCCTGAAATCGGGATGCTGCTGTTCGAATGCACCGGGTTCCCCTATGTCAAAAACGCACTCCGGCGTCGTACAGGGTTACCCATTTTTGATATTACGGACCTCGGCCGGCTGACCCTTGCGTCCGTTGTCTAGCCCGCGTTCGTCGGTGGCATTGCCTGGTCGAAGCTTTCCAGAATGTAATCCTGGATGTCCATCGCGTGGCCAGATGACTACAATATAGAAACCGCATTTGACGCATGCCGCTGTTCCGGGTGAATGTCCGATAAGTCGAAGACATAAATCGGTCGCGCATTCGCTTGTCGCCGAATGCGGTTAGCGGAATGTCGCGCTTTCTAAACGATAGGCAAGCAATTGGGGTGACCTATGACCACTGCATTTTCAGCAGTTCCGCTGACGGCTCTTCCATTCCCAAAAACCGAGTATGAACGACGTCAGCTAAAAGTGTTCGAGGCGATGGAGCGAGCCAACCTCGACGCCCTCTTGGTAACCGCTCACGGCCACCTTCAGTATCTGAGCGGATATGACGGGCTCGGCGCGTATTTCATGCCGTTCCCATTAATCCTCGTACCGGGACAAAAGCCGACCTTCGTCGTCCGAGAGTATGAATTGGGTAGCGTCCGTCCAGGTAGCTGCGTCCAGGAAATACTCCCCTACAGGGAGCAGTTTGATTTTGCCCCGGTGTGCGCGGATGCTATTCGGCGATATGGCTTGACGGGGCGCACAATTGGCCTTGAGCTCGGCTGCTGGAATCTTGCGCCAGCGGACGTAGGTGCGCTTCAGGCGCAACTTCCGGATATGAAATTCGCTGATGCGACTCGTCTGGTAGCTACGGTGGCAGCTGTAAAGACGGAGATGGAACTTGAAGTGATGCGCTTCGCTATGGAAATGACTGACGTGGCCGTTCGATCGTTCCAGCGTTCTTTGCGGGAAGGCACAACGGAAGTGGAAGTGGCTGCGAACATTGATCGCGACGTCCAGAAGGCCGGAGGCGTAGTACAGGCGACTTCCTCAACCCTGTTGTTCGGCGAGCGGACGAAGCTTTCGCACGGGACCCCCAAGCAGCATCCCATCAGAAACAATGAGCCCGCATTTATCGAAATTGGTGGCGTGGAAAAGGGTTACGCATGCGGGCTGGTCAGGAGCGCCGTACTTGGTCGGCATGCCGAGACTGAACTCCTCCACAACCTTTCAATCGAAGTTCTGGAGGCGGTTATTTCTGCGATTAAGCCGGGTGCGACCGCTGGTGAAGTTGATTCCGCTGGACGAGAGGTGCTCACGCGACATGGGCGTCCTGAGTTTCTTAACCACCGGGTCGGCTACCAAACCGGCATCAGATGGGTGGAGCGCGGTAACATCAGCCTTGAGCCCGGTGCGACGGACGTGCTTGAGCCAAACATGACCTTGCATATGCCAATCATCCTGTGCGGAGAAAGTGGTTACCTGATTGGAACCAGCGAGCACGTCCTTGTGACAGAGCGAGGCGCGGAAATACTCAGCCGGACACCTCACACGCTCTATTGTGCATAAAAGCGCGGAGCTTTGCGTATCGCAAGTGGTCCAAGCCGAGGAGAACACCCGCATTTTGGCAATAGCGCCGCGCCGGGAGCGAATGTGTCGGATGTTGCGCCGCCACACGGGGTGAATCGGGTCTGCTGACCGTATTGCGGCGAAAGGCTGGGCTGACCCGGCGTCGTGGCCTGCGCTGCGAATGACGCGGCCGGTGCAACGGCCATGTTTTACCCGGCCAAGATCGCCGCCGATGCTGAGGGTTCGTGCGGGCAGAAGCCAGGCGTCAGACCACGCCTCGGGACCGACTGGCGGCGGCCGAGTTGTGGTCGAGGCCGGCATGGATCATGGCGGCGCAACCTGTCGACTTCCGCTGCAGGATTAATGGACCGACGGCTGGTGGAGCGGCTCCGGGCGGGCTTATGATCGGTATAGTCGCTGCTACATCACTACTCCGCTTCTTCAATAATATCATCATGCGGGCCTGACCGTCTGAGGTCTATCCCGACGATGCTGCGGGCCGCGCGCTTGTTTCCTTGTTCTCTGACGCGCGGCGCCTCGTTCTCGCCAGACGATCCCCGAGGTCCCTGTTGTCGCGCGACTGGTTCGTTCACTGATCTAGATGTTTAGTCCCGGCATTTGCTGGAGCGGATCGAGTTTGAAGCGTTCCGGTTGTGA
>NZ_RZTB01000163.1:0-4339 GCF_003997735.1 Mesorhizobium sp. M7A.F.Ca.MR.148.00.0.0
GGTTAGGGGTGGGGGTAGATGCCGCTGTGACCTCTGGCGATTTCGTGTCTGCGACAACATTCCCCTCGCCCGCCACCTTCAGCCGCACGATGGGCGAACCGATCGCCACCGTGTCGCCGATCTCGGCGCCCAGCCACAGGATCTCGCCGTCGACCGGCGACGGGATTTCAACCGTCGCCTTGTCGGTCATGACGGCGGCAAGCACAGTGTCCTCGCGCACCATGTCGCCGATCTTGACGTGCCATTCGACCAGCTCGGCCTCGGCGACCCCTTCGCCGACATCGGGCAGCTTGATGATGTGTTCGCCCATCTCAGGCTCCCATGGTTTCAAGCAGGGCACGGCCGACCCGGGCGGGACCGGGGAAATAATCCCACTCCTGCGCATGCGGATAGGGCGTGTCCCAGCCGGCGACCCGCGCCACCGGCGCTTCGAGGTGATAAAAACAGTTTTCCTGCACCAGCGCCGACAGTTCGGCGCCGAAGCCGGACGTCAGCGTCGCCTCATGCACGATGACGCAGCGCCCGGTCTTCTTGACCGAAGCGACGATCGTGTCGAGGTCGAGCGGCAAAAGCGTCCTGAGATCGATGATCTCGGCATCGATGCCGGTTTCCTCGGCCGCGGCCTGCGCGACATAAACCATGGTGCCATAGGCGAGCACGGTGAGGCCCGAGCCTGCCCTGCGGATCGCCGCCTTGCCGAGCGGCACAGTGTAGTGGCCGTCGGCGACCTCGCCGAGCTCATGTTTCGACCACGGCGTCACCGGCCGGTCGTGATGGCCGTCGAACGGACCATTGTAGAGCCGCTTCGGTTCGAGGAAGATCACCGGATCGGGGTCTTCGATCGCCGCGATCAAGAGCCCCTTGGCGTCGTGTGGGTTGGACGGCACCACGGTCTTCAGCCCCGACACATGAGTGAACAACGCTTCCGGGCTCTGGCTGTGCGTCTGGCCGCCGAAGATGCCCCCGCCGGTCGGCATGCGCACCACAATCGGGCAGGTGAAATCGCCGTTCGAGCGGTAGCGCAGCCGCGCCGCTTCCTGGGTCAGCTGGTCGTAGGCCGGATACATGTAGTCGGCAAACTGAATCTCCACGCAGGGTTTCAGGCCATAGGCGGCCATGCCGATGGCCGAGCCGACAATGCCGGATTCGTTGATCGGCGCATCGAAGCAGCGGCTCTTGCCGTATTTGGCCTGCAGGCCCTGCGTGCAGCGGAAGACGCCGCCGAAGAAGCCGACATCTTCGCCGAACACGACGACTTTGTCGTCGCGCCCCATCGATACATCCATGGCATCGCGAATGGCCTCGATCATGGTCCGTCTCGGCATGGCTCAGACTCCCGCCTGCTGGCGCTGGCGTCTGAGATGCGGCGGCATCTCGGCGTAGAGCCCCTCGAACATGTCTCGCGTCGACGGCTTGCCGCCGGCATGCAGCGTGCCGTGGCTTTCGGCTTCCTTCTGCGCCGCGATAACCGTGTCGAGGATTTCCGCCTCGGCCTGCGCGTGCCGCTCGTCCGACCAGACGCCAAGCTGAATGAGATGGTTTTTCAGCCGCACGATCGGATCGCCGAGCGGCCAGGCGTCGGATTCGGTCTTCGGCCGGTAAGCGGACGGGTCGTCCGAGCTCGAATGCGCGCCGGCACGGTAGGTGACATATTCGACGAGCGTCGGCCCGAGATTGCTGCGCGCCCGCTCCGCCGCCCATTTGGCAACCGCGTGGACGGCGAGATAGTCGTTGCCGTCGACGCGCAGCGACGGGATGCCGAAGCCGAGCCCCCTTGCCGCGAACGTGCCCGAGCCGCCGCGCGCAATGCCCTGAAAGGTCGAGATCGCCCACTGGTTGTTGACCACATTGAGCACGACCGGCGCCTTGTAGGTCGAGGCGAACACCAGCGCCGAGTGGAAATCGGATTCGGCCGTCGAGCCGTCGCCGATCCAGGCGGCTGCGATGCGCGAATCGTTCGATATCGCCGAGGCCATCGCCCAGCCGACCGCCTGGATGTACTGCGTCGCTAGATTGCCGGAGATCGAGAAGAAGCCGTGCTCCTTCGACGAATACATGACCGGTAATTGCCGGCCCTTCAGCGGATCCGCCTCGTTGGAATAGATTTGGTTCATCATCGTGACCATCGGATAGCCGTCGGCGATGAGCAGCCCTGCCTGACGATAGGTCGGGAAATTCATGTCACCCGGCGCCAGTGCCTTGCGGAAGGCGCAAGCCACCGCCTCTTCGCCCAGATGCTGCATGTAGAACGAGGTCTTGCCCTGCCGCTGCGCCATCTGCATGCGCGCGTCGAAGGTCCGCAGCGTCATCATGTGGCGCAGGCCGGCCAAAAGCTCGTCGCTTGAAAGCAGTCCGGCCCAGGGACCAACGGCCTCGCCAGTGCGGTTCAGCACGCGGATGATCGAGAAGGCATGATCGCGGATGGTGCGCGGATCGACATCGATGTCAGGGCGCGGCACCGAGCCGGCCTTCGGGATCGGCACATTGGAAAAATCAGGCGTTCCGCCCGGCCGCACTTCCGGTTCCGGAACGTGAAAACGCAACATCCCAGCATCGGCCATGACCTTTGTCCTCCAATGTTGCCTGGTGTCGATATTTGCATATCTGCGCCGCCAGGCCAGTGCGAATTCGTCGGGGTAGCCTGCGGACGTCGGTCCGGCTGCGCCGGCCGATCCAGCCTCCCGCGCACCAAGATGAAGATATGTCGGCGAAATTTCTTGTCGATGTTGGGCGAGGATGCGCAATTAGAGAGAAGGTTGAGCCGGGTTCGCTGGCAGATAAGGTGATTGGTGGCAGAGCCTCGCGCCTTTCCCGTCGATCGGGGAGAAGTGTTACCCATCTATCCGGTTCGAACTGCTACCATCTATCGGCTCGACAGAGCGAAGCTCGACGGAGTAGGGGTCGATCTTCGTCAACGCAATGCTTCCGCTGATTGCCGCCTTGCCTGCTCGCCGGCTTGTGCCTGTCCTGCGGCGACGGCGCGTTTGGCTGATGGCTTCCCCCACTCCGTCGCTGCTTCGCAGCGCCACCTCTCCCCCCTCCGGAGGGAGAGGAAGGGCACCAAGGCTGGTGAACTCGCGCCTTTCCTCTACCCCGTCGATCGGGGGAGAGGTGTCGAGCGAAGCTCGACGGAGTGGGGGTCGACCGTCGCCCCAGCTGGATGCAGCCCCCGCATCATGCTAACCAACCCGCCATGGCACAGAAGAAAGCTTACGAGGTCGACGGCTGGCTCGCGAAGCCGGACCAGCGCATTTCGATCGTCCTGCTTTACGGCCCCGATCGCGGCCTCGTATCCGAGCGGGCGAAGGCATTTGCCGGCAAGACCGGCCTGCCGCTCGACGATCCCTTCTCGGTGGTCAGGCTCGAGGGTTCGGAGGTCGACCGCGACGAGGGCCGGCTGCTCGACGAAGCCCGCACCGTGCCGATGTTTTCCGATCGGCGCCTTTTGTGGGTGCGCAATGCCAGCGGCCAGAAGGCATTGGCCGACGACGTCAAGGCGCTGACGGCGGAGCCCGTGCGCGATGCGATCATTCTCATCGAGGCCGGCGATCTCAAGAAAGGCGTCGGATTGCGCGCCATCGTCGAGGCGGCCGACAACGCCATGGCGCTGCCTTGCTATGCCGATGAAGCGCGCGACATCGACGGCGTCATTGACGCCGAACTGAGCAAGGCCGGCATGTCGATGACCATGGAGGCGAGGCAGGCGCTGCGCCGCAATCTCGGCGGCGACCGGCTGGCCTCGCGCGGCGAGATCGTAAAGCTCGTGCTCTATGCCCATGGCCAGACCGAGATCGGGCTGGAGGAGATCAAGGCGATGTCGGGCGACGTCTCCGGCGCCTCTTTTGACGACGCGGTCGACGCGCTCCTCGAAGGCAAGATCGGCGACTTCGACACCGCCTTCACTCGCCATTGCCAGTCCGGCGGCCAGCCCTTCCTGGTGCTGTCCTCGGCAATGCGGCAGCTGCAGCAGATCCAGATCATGCGCGGCCAGATGGAGTCCGGCAACCGCAACGCCGCCTCGGTCGTCGCCGCCGCCCGGCCGCCGGTGTTTTTCTCCAGGCGCAAGCTGGTCGAGAAGGCGCTGGAGCGCTGGAGCACTGACGCGCTCGGCCGCGCGTTGACCCGGCTGCAGACGGCGGTGCTGCAGACACGACGGCGGCCGGACCTTTCCGTGGCGCTGGCACGGCAGGCGCTGCTGGGGATTGCGGTGGAGAGTAGCCGGTTGGCGCAGCGCGGCTGATCTCCCCCCTCGAGGGGGAGATGTCGCCGAAGGCGACAGAGGGGGTCGTTGCGCGTGGAGCGCTGGCCTCCTTACTTCCTTACTTCCTTACTTCCTTAC
>NZ_RZTB01000163.1:4368-9089 GCF_003997735.1 Mesorhizobium sp. M7A.F.Ca.MR.148.00.0.0
CCCTCTGGCCTGCCGGCCATCTCCCCCTCAAGGAGGGAGATTAGCGGCGTCGCCGATTTCGCCAAAAACCCGGCCTGAAGATAATTCGCCGGCTAATTACCGTTCCTGCTTCAGCCGCCTGCACAACTCATCGAGCTGTTCCAGCGAGCGATAGGCTACCCGAAGCGTGCCGCCTCTGCCCTTGTGATCCACCGACACGATCATTCCGATCGTATCGGTCAACAGTTTTTCCAGCGCCAGCGTGTCGGCGTCCTTTTCGTCAGGACTTGGCGCCGGCTTGGCTTCCCTGGCGCTGCTGGTGCCGGCCGGCATCTGCGCCAGCGCTTCGGCCTGGCGCACCGAAAGTCCTTCTTCGACGATGCGCTTGGCAAGGCCCGCCGGATCTTCCGCCGTCACCAGCGTGCGGGCATGACCCGCCGACAGCGCGCCGTCGACCAGCATGTCGCGGATCACATCCGGCAGCTTCAAGAGCCTGAGCGTGTTGGCGACATGGCTGCGGCTCTTGCCGATCACCTGGCCGAGATCGGCCTGGGTGTAGCCGTGCTCGTCGATCAGCTGCTGATAACCAAGCGCCTCCTCGACCGCGTTGAGATCGGTGCGTTGGACGTTCTCGATGATCGCCAGTTCGAGCGCGGTGCGATCGTTGACCTCGCGGATGATGACCGGGATCTCCGACAGCCCGGCGCGCTGCGCCGCGCGCCAGCGCCGCTCGCCGGCGATGATCTCATAGCGGCCGGCTTGTGTCGGCGAAGGCCTCGCCACCACCGGCTGGACGACGCCATGCTCGCGGATCGACTGGGCGAGATCGGTCAGCTCGGCGTCGCCGAAATGCCGGCGCGGATTCTTCGGATTGGGCGTCAGGAACTCGATCGGCACCTTGCCGTCGGTGCTCATGCCAGGTTTCTCCGGCGCTATTGGGCGATCGATCTCGCCGATCAGCGCCGCCAGCCCACGCCCAAGTCTCTTTCTCGAAAGGTCTTCGCTCATCTTTATTCCAGTTGGCTATTCCAAATCGTTTCGGTATCGAATCGGCTCTTAACTATGCGCCCGGCCTCATCAAGCGGCGCGTAACTTGCGCTCGCGGCGGATCACTTCCGACGCCAGTTGCAGATAGGCCTGGCTGCCCGAGCATTTCAAATCGTAGAGGATCGCCGGCTTGCCATAGGACGGCGCCTCGGACACCCGCACATTGCGCGGGATGATGGTCTCGTAGACCTTGTCGCCCATATGCGCCCGCACATCCTGCACCACCTGGTTGGCAAGATTGTTGCGGCCGTCATACATGGTCAGCACGATGCCCTGGATGGTGAGATCCGGATTGATCGAGCGCCGCACCTGCTCGACCGTTTCCAGCAACTGGCTGAGGCCTTCGAGCGCGAAAAACTCGCATTGCAGCGGCACAAGAACGGAATCGGCCGCAGCCATTGAATTCAACGTCAAAAGGTTGAGCGATGGCGGGCAGTCGATCAGCACATAGCCAAAGGGTGCGCCGCGCTCGGTCGCGGCGCGCAGCGCATTGCGCAGCTTCAGCACCCGGTCGGGCGCGGAGGCGATTTCCATTTCGATGCCGAGCAGGTCGAGCGTCGACGGCACGATCGACAGGCCCGGCACGGCTGTGGGGATGGCCGCGGCTTCCAGCTCCAGCTCGCCGGTCAACACGTCATAGGACGACACCGTCCGGTCCTTGCGGTCGATGCCCAGACCGGTGCTGGCATTTCCCTGCGGATCGAGATCGACGATCAGCACCTTTTCGCCGATCGCAGCCAGCGCGGTCGCCAGATTGATGGCGGTCGTCGTCTTGCCGACACCGCCCTTCTGGTTGGCTACGGTGATGATTCGGGGGCCATTCTTCATCATGGGTTTATGCCAGAAATTCATTTTGGGCGCCAAATCGCCTGTCAGTGACGGATCAGACAGGTCGCAGGTTGGACAATTCCAGGATGACGCCGCCAACGTCGGTCACACTTGGATGTTCTACCAGATCGAAGGACCATCGGTGAACGCTTTCTTGCACTTCGGTGCGGTAATCCCGGCCTTTGTGGAACAGGCCGCGCGCGCCCGAAATCAGCCAGGGCGCCGACAGGTCCAGCAAGGTCGAAAGCGGAGCCAGCGCCCGCGCCGTGACGATTTGCGGCGTCGAAACAAGCGCGTGGCTGTCATCGATGCGGCGTGCCACGACCCGCGCCGGCAGGCTGAACTGGCCGACGACAGTTTGCAGGAATGATGCTTTTTTGCGATTGCTTTCAACCAGATCGATGCTGGCGCCGTCGCGCTCGGCCAGCAGGAACGCCATGACAAGGCCTGGAAATCCACCGCCCGAGCCGAGATCCACCCAGCGTGTGGCAACGGGTTCTATGCGCCCGAGTTGGGCGCTGTCCAGGATATGGCGCTGCCAGACATCGCCCGACGTCGATTGCGCCACCAGATTGATGCTGCGGTTCCATTTCTGGAACATCTGCTCGAACGCCACCAACCGATCGAATGTTTCACGTGAAACCGGGCCTGCCGCATCCTGCAGGCTCTCCAGGGAAAAAGAACTCACGCAACATCCTTTTGTGGGCGCTGGGCGCTCTCCGCGTGACGGACATGCGCGACGATGATCGCCAGCGCCGCCGGCGTCATGCCTTCCATGCGCTGGGCATCGGCGATGGAGCGCGGCCGCCGCGCCTGCATCTTCTGCTTCAGCTCGTTCGACAGACCCGGCACTCCGGCGAAATCGACCGTCTCGGGGATCAGCCGGCTCTCCTCATGCCGGATCTGCGCCACGTCGGTCTTCTGGCGATCAAGATAGACAGAATACTTCGCTTCCGTCTCGAGGCGCTCCGCCGTCTTGCCGTCGATCGCCGCAAAGCGCGGATCGACGCCAGCCAGCCAAGCGACATCGACGTCGGGATAGGAAAGCAATTCATAGCCGGACCGGCGCACGCCATCCCGGTTGATGTCCAGCCCGTGCCGCGCCGCCTCATTCGGCGTCATGGCGAGCGACTTCGCCAAATCCCGTGCCTCATCCAGGCTTTGCATGACCTGCCCGTAGCGCTGCATGCGCTGTGCCGAGGCGATGCCCAGTTTCGCAGCCATAGGCGTCAGTCGCTCATCGGCATTGTCGGCACGCAGCGATAGCCGGAACTCGGCCCGTGACGTGAACATCCGGTAGGGCTCTGCGATGCCGCGGCTGGTCAAATCGTCGACCATCACGCCGATATACGCCTCGGTGCGGCTGAGCACGATTTGCTCGCTCCCCGCCGCCCGCCGCGCCGCATTGAGGCCTGCGAGCAGGCCTTGCCCGGCTGCTTCCTCATAGCCGGTCGTGCCGTTGATCTGCCCGGCGAGGAAGAGACCACCGATGCGCTTCGTCTCCAGCGTCTGATGCAGTTCGCGCGGATCGACATGATCATATTCGATGGCATAGCCGGGCTGCAGCATGGTTGCGCGCTCCAGCCCCGGAATGGTTTTCAGGATCTCGAGCTGCACGTCTTCAGGCAGCGAGGTCGAAATACCATTGGGATAGACCGTGTCGTCATCGAGCCCTTCCGGCTCGAGGAAGATCTGATGCCCGTCCCTGTCGCCGAACTTGACGATCTTGTCCTCGATTGACGGGCAATAGCGAGGCCCGACCCCTTCGATCGAGCCGGAATACATGGCCGAGCGGCCAAGATTGGCGCGGATCAATTCATGCGTGGCCGTCGTCGTGCGCGTGATGCCGCACTCGATCTGCGGCGTCTCGATACGGTCTGTCATCAGCGAGAACGGCACCGGATCCTCATCGGCGGCCTGGCTTTCCAGCGACGCCCAGTCGATAGTCCGGCCATCCAGCCGCGGCGGCGTGCCGGTCTTCAGCCGTCCGAGTCTAAAACCCGCGCGGTCCATCGTCGCCGAGAGCCCAAGGCTGGCCTGTTCGTTCATGCGGCCGGCGACGATCTTCTTCTCGCCAATATGAATGAGCCCGCGCAAAAAAGTTCCGGTCGTCAGAACGACCGCGCCACAGCCAAGCCGCCTGCCGTCGGCCAGGAGAACAGCCATGATCCGCCCATCGGCGATCTCAAAATCCAGCACCTCGCCTTCGACCACGTCGAGATCGTTCTGCTGCCGAATCGCTTCTTGCATGGCAAGGCGATAAAGCTTCCTGTCGGCCTGCGTGCGGGGGCCACGCACGGCGGGACCCTTGCGGCGGTTGAGCAGGCGGAACTGAATGCCGGCCGCATCCGCAACGCGCCCCATCAGGCCATCCATGGCATCAATCTCGCGCACCAGGTGGCCCTTGCCGAGCCCGCCGATCGCCGGATTGCAGGACATGACCCCGATCGTATCAAAGCGCAGCGTCACCAGCGCGGTCTTGGCACCAGCGCGCGCGGCAGCGCTGGCCGCCTCGCAACCCGCGTGACCGCCGCCCACCACAACCACATCATAGTGATTGGTCATCACAAACTTCCCAGACTCGAATGATTGAAGGACACATGTCCCCGCGAGGCTTGGCTGTCAAGAAAACTCCGCGAGTCGTTTCACGTGAAACAGCCTTGCACCGCCATCGCGTGTGTTTCACGTGAGTCATCGGGGCACCGATGTTTCACGTGAGTCGCACCGCGGAGACCCTAGGATCCATGCCGTGATCTTGGCCAAAGAGTACAGCGGATCAGAATTCTGCACCGTGGCGCGCGCTCAGAAGTCGCGGCATGGATCCTCGGGTCTGCGCCGCGTCGCTACGCTCCTTGCTCCGCCCGTGG
>NZ_RZTB01000164.1:0-8739 GCF_003997735.1 Mesorhizobium sp. M7A.F.Ca.MR.148.00.0.0
AATCGAGCGGTGGTGTCGCAGACGCAATTGGGGCGGCCGTGCCTGTACTCTCACCGGACCTACGGTCCGACCTCCCCACAAGGGGAGGGTAGAAGTTCAGGCGGCGCAGACTTCGCGGATCGAGCTTTCCAGGATGTCGAGTGCTTCGTTCATGACCTCGTCCTGGATGGTGATCGGCGCCAGGAAGCGGATGACGTTGCCGTAGACACCGCAGGTCAGCAGGATCAGGCCCTTGTCGAGCGCCTTCAACCGGATCGCATTGGCGATCTCAGCCGACGGCAGGCCCTTCTTGACGTCGTTGAACTCGACCGCATTCATGAAGCCGAGGCCTCTGATGTCGACGATCTCGGGCACGTCGTCACGGATCGACTGCAGCCGCTGCTTCAGCCTTGCGCCCAGCGTGTTGGCGCGGTCGCACAGGTTTTCGTCCTCGATCACGTCGAGCACGGCGTGCGCGGCGGCAACACCGATCGGGCTGCCGCCATAGGTGCCGCCGAGCCCGCCGGGGCCGGGCGCATCCATGATTTCGGCGCGGCCAGTGACCGCGGCCAGCGGGAAACCGCCGGCCAGGCTCTTGGCCATGGTGGTGATGTCTGCGGCCACCTCATGGTGATCCATCGCAAACATCTTGCCGGTGCGGGCAAAGCCGGTCTGCACTTCGTCGGCGATCAGCAGCATGCCGTGCTGGTCGCAAAGCTTGCGCAGCGCAACCAGGAAGTCACGCGGCGCGTCGTAGAAACCGCCTTCGCCCTGAACCGGCTCGATGATGATGGCTGCGACGCGGGCCGGATCGACATCGGCCTTGAACAACCGGTCGAGGGCCGCCAGCGAATCGGCGACCGAGACACCGTGCAGCGGCACCGGGAACGGCGCATGATAGACGTCGCCCGGCATGGCGCCGAAGCCGACCTTGTAGGGCACGACCTTGCCGGTCAGCGCCATGCCCATGAAGGTGCGGCCATGGAAGCCGCCGGCGAAGGCGATGACCGCCTGACGGCCGGTGGCATTGCGGGCGATCTTGATCGCGTTCTCTACCGCCTCCGCCCCGGTGGTGACGAAGATCGTCTTCTTCTCGAACTTGCCGGGCAGCATGCCGTTCAGCCGTTCGGCCAGGCGCACATAGCTCTCATAGGGCACCACCTGGTGGCAGGTGTGGGTGAAGCGGTCGAGCTGTGCCTTGACCGCCTCGATCACCCTGGGATGGCGATGCCCGGTGTTGACGACGGCGATGCCCGAGGAGAAATCGATATAGCGACGCCCCTCGACATCCCAGATTTCCGAATTTTCAGCCCGGTCGGCATAGATCTGCGTGGTCATGCCGACGCCGCGGGAAATCGATTGGTTCTTGCGTTCGGAAATGGCTGAATTCTTCATCGTATCCCTCACCGGGCCGGCGCCCGTCCTGTTGATGCCGTTGAGACGTCTTCTGACCTTATTTCACGTTTTCCTCAAGTCGGCACCACCGGCAGGCGATTGGGCCTGCGACAGGTGGATCCCGGCGCTTAACCAGTTGCCCGATACACGTACGACACCGGTTTCCTTTTCCCGGGGATCGACTATCCTCCAGATATCCGCGAGGTCTCGCGATCCGCGCTAGCCGCCCACGGGGCTGGGGGAGTCCATGAGCAGGAACGCGACATCGTCCGTCTCGCGGCCGTCGGTCAAAACCCCCTGCCTGTTTTCTTGTCCGATCGCCTCGGTGCTTTTCGCTTGCACGGCGGCTCTTCTGCTAACCGGCTGCCAGAAGCAGGAGGCGGCGGACAAGAAATTGCCGGTCATGGTGCGCACCGAAACCGTGGCGATGGCCGACTATGCGCCGAGAACCTCGCTGACCGGGGTGATCGCGGCGCGTACGCTGAACAATCTGTCGTTCCGGGTCGGTGGTCGCGTCGCCGAACGGTTTGTCGATGTCGGCCAGCATGTCGGTCAAGGCACGGTGCTCGCCCGGATCGATCCGCAGGAGCAGGAATCCGATTTGCGCTCAGCGCAGGCCGATCTCGACGCGGCGCAGGCGCAATTGACCCAGTCCGCCGCCGCCTTCGAACGGCAGAAGACGCTGCTCGCCCAGGGTTTTACCACCAGGCGCGATTATGACGCCGCGGACCAGGCCCTGAAGGTGGCACAAGGCAGCGTCGATGCCGCGCAGAGCGCTTTCTCCAACGCCCAGCAAAACCTGTCCTTCACCGAGCTCAAGGCCGGCGCCGCCGGCGTGATCACCGCCCGCCAAGTCGAAACCGGCCAAGTGGTGCAAGCCGCGCAAACCGTCTTCACCGTCGCCGAGGACGGTGACCGCGACGCCGTGTTCAATGTGCAGGAGACGCTGATCGCCAAGACACCGGCATCGCCTGCGGTGACGATCACGCTGTTGTCCGATCCGCAGGTCAGGGCGACGGGCAAGGTCCGCGAAATCTCGCCTGCGGTCGACCCGGCTTCGGGCTCGATCCGGGTCAAAATCGCCATTCCCGACACGCCCGCCGGCATGCCGCTTGGGGCAGCCGTCATCGGCACGGTAAGCGCCAAGCCGGCGAAGGCGATCCTGCTGCCTTGGCAGGCGCTGACGTCCAGCGGCGGCAAGCCGGCGGTCTGGATCGTCGATCCCTCGACCAAGGCAGTGACGATGGCGCCGGTCGAAGTGCTGGCGTTCAATTCGGGCACGGTCGTGATCGCCAAGGGGCTGGACGCGGGCCAGAGCGTCGTCACCGCTGGAGGACAGCTGCTCAGCCCTGGACAGACGATCGAGATATCGGGAGCGGGCCAATGAGCCGGACGCCACGCATCCTGCTCGGCGTGCTCATGCTCGGCGCGCTGGCATCCTGCTCCAAGTCGGAGGAAAAGCCGCCCGAGATCGTCCGACCGGTGCTGTCGATGGTGATCGAGCCGCGCACCACGCAAATCTTCGGTTTTGCCGGATCCGTCGAACCGCAGGTCAGCGCCGACCTGGCCTTCCGCCTGCTTGGCCGGGTCGTCTCGCGCGACGTCCAGGTCGGTGACATCGTCAGCAAGGGCACGACGATAGCGGCACTGGATCCGACCGCACTGGAGTTGGGCCTCCAGGCGGCCAAGGCGGAACTGTCCAATGCCGAGGCGCAGCTCGCCAACGCCGCCGCCAGCGAGGAACGGCAGCGCCAGTTGCTCGCCTCGGCCAACGCCACGCAAGCTGTCTTCGATGCCGCGCAGCAGGCGCGCAAAGCTGCGGAGGCAGGTGTCGAGCGGGCCAAGGCTTCGCTTGCCAAATCGCAGGAACAGCTCGGCTATGCCAGGCTGTTCTCTGATTTCGACGGTGTCGTCACCGCGGTCGGCGCCGAAGTTGGCCAGACGGTCTCGCCCGGCCAGACCGTCGTCACCGTGGCGCGTTCGGACCTGCGCGAGGCGGTGGTCGACATTCCCGATCAATTGACCGGTGATCTTGAGGCCGGCACGCCCTTCCAGGTGATCCTGCAGTCGCTGCCTACGATCCAGACCGGGGCCAAGCTGCGCGAGATCGCACCGCAATCCGAGGGCTCGACCCGCACGCGGCGCGTCAAGCTGACGCTCACGGATCCGCCACAGGCCTTCCGGCTCGGCTCGACGGTGACGGCGACCCGCGTGACCAAGGTGGCACCGACGATAGAACTGCCCATGTCGGCGCTGTTCGAAAAGAATGGTGCCGCGAAAGTGTGGATCGTCGACCCGCAGACATCCAGCGTGAACGCACGCGACATAAAGGTCACGTCGAAGAATGGCGGCACCTTCACGGTGGCCGAGGGGCTGGAGGCCGGCATGCGTGTTGTCACGGCGGGCGTCCACAGCCTGAGCGAAGGCCAGAAGGTGACAGTGCCTGAGGGAGGGGCCTCATGAAAGGCTTCAATCTCTCCGACTGGGCGCTCAACCACCGCTCCATGGTCTGGTATTTCATGCTTGTCTTCGTCGTGGCTGGCGTGTTCTCCTACCTCAATCTCGGCCGTGAAGAAGACCCCAATTTCACCATCAAGACGATGATCATCCAGGCCAACTGGCCGGGCGCCTCGGTCAGGGAAACCGTGCAGCAGGTGACCGACCGTGTCGAGAAGAAACTCGAGGAACTCGACAGCCTCGACTACACCAAATCCGTCACCACGGCCGGCCAGACCGTCATCTTCGTCAACCTGAAGGACACCACCAAAGCACGCGATGTCGTGCCGAACTGGATTCAGGTGCGCAACATGGTCAACGACATCCAGGCGCAGTTTCCGCAGGGGGTGCAGGGACCCTTCTTCAACGACCGCTTCGGCGACGTCTATGGCAACATCTATGCCTTTACGTCGGACGGGCTGACGCCGCGCCAGCTGCGCGACTATGTCGAGGACGCCAGAACAAAAATCCTGACCGTGCCCAACGCCGGCAAGGTCGACCTCGTCGGCGCCCAGGACGAGGCGATCTATCTCGAATTCTCGACCCGCCAGATCGCCGCCCTCGGCCTCAACCAGCAAGCGATCGTGGCGAGCCTGCAGGCGCAGAACGCGATCACGCCGTCCGGCGTCATCCAGTCCGGGCCGGAGCGCATCAGCGTGCGGGTCGGCGGGCAGTTCACCTCCGAGGACAGCCTGCGCGCCATCAATCTGCGCGTCGATGACCGTTTCTTCCGCCTCAGCGACGTGGCGACGATCACGCGCGGCTATGTCGATCCGCCTACGGCGCTATTCCGCTTCAACGGCCAGGACGCGATCGGGCTCGCCATCGGCATGAAACCCAACGCCAACCTGCTCGAATTCGGCGAGGCGCTGCACAAGGAGATGGACAAGGTGCTGGCCGACCTGCCGGTCGGTGTCGGCGTGCATCTGGTGGCCGACCAGCCGGTCATCGTCGAGGAGGCCGTCTCGGGCTTTACGCGCGCGCTGTTCGAGGCGGTCGCCATCGTGCTCGCCGTGTCGTTCATCAGCCTCGGCATGCGCGCCGGCTTCGTCGTGGCGCTGTCGATCCCGCTGGTGCTGGCCATCACCTTCACGGTCATGGCCTATCTCGGCATTTCGCTGCAGCGTATTTCCCTGGGGGCGCTGATCATCTCGCTCGGGCTTCTGGTCGACGACGCGATGATCGCGGTCGAGATGATGGTGGCGCGGCTGGAGGTCGGCGACAATCTGCGCAAGGCGGCGACCTATGTCTACACATCGACCGCCTTTCCGATGCTGACCGGTACGCTGGTGACGGTCGCCGGCTTCATCCCGATCGGCCTCAACAACAGCGCCGCCGGCGAATATACCTTCACCCTGTTCGTGGTCATCGCCGTTTCGCTGCTGGTGTCATGGGTCGTGGCGGTGCTGTTTGCGCCACTGCTCGGCGTCACCATCCTGCCGGCGACGATGAAAACCAAGCATCACGACCAGCCTGGCCGCTTCACCTCGCTTTTCCGGCGCGTGCTTGTCGGCTCGGTGCGACATCACTGGCTGACGATCATCGTCACCGTGCTTTTGTTTGCCGGCTCGATCGCCGGCTTCGGGCTGGTGCAGCAGCAGTTCTTTCCGCCATCGGACCGGCCGGAGCTGATCGTCGACTGGAACCTGCCGCAGAATGCCTCGATCGCCGATACGCGCGACCAGATGGAGCGGTTCGAGCAGCGGGCGCTGGTCGGCAATCCCGACATCGACCATTTTTCGTCCTATATCGGCCAGGGCGCGGTGCGTTTCGTGCTCGCCTATGACGTGCAGCCGGCCAACCCCTATTTCGGCCAGACCGTCATCGTCACCAGAAGCATCGCGGCCCGCAACCGGGTCAAGCCGGCGCTTGAAAAACTGCTGCGCGAGGAGTTCGTCGGCACCGACGCCTTCGTCAAGCCGCTCGAACTCGGACCGCCGGTCGGCCGCCCGGTGCAATATCGCGTCGGCGGTCCCGACATCCAGACGGTGCGCGAACTGGCGCAGCAATTCGCCGGTGTCATCTCCGCCAATCCAAAACTTGCCGCGCCGACCTTCGACTGGAACGAGCCGCAGCGTGTGCTGAGGGTCGACGTGCTGCAGGACAAGGCACGCCAGCTCGGTATCACCTCCTCCGACATCGCCAGCGCGCTGAACAGTACGGTCGGCGGCGCCACCATCACGCAGGTGCGCGACGCCACCTACCTGATCAATGTCGTGGCGCGCTCGCGTGGGTCCGAACGCGGCTCGATCGAAACCTTGCAGAACATGCAGCTGCCGACCAGTACCGGCGAGGCGATCCCGCTCGCGGCCGTCGCCAACTTCCGCTACGATCTGGAGCAGCCAACGGTGTGGCGACGCGACCGCATCCCGACCATCACCGTGCGCGCCGGACTGGTCGGCGACGTGCTGCCGGCCACCGTCGTCAACGAGTTGAAGCCGTCGGTCGATGCCTTCACCGCCAAGCTGCCGCCGGGCTATTCGATCGCCACCGCCGGCTCGGTCGAGGAGAGTGCCAAAAGCCAGGGACCGATCGCCGCCGTCGTGCCGTTGATGCTGTTCGTCATGGCGACGATCCTGATGGTGCAATTGCAAAGCTTCCAGCGCCTCTTCCTGGTGGTGGCGGTGGCGCCACTCGGCCTGATCGGCGTGGTGGCGGCCCTGGTGCCGAGCGGAGCACCGCTCGGCTTCGTCGCCATCCTCGGCGTGCTGGCGCTGATCGGCATCCTGATCCGCAATTCGGTCATCCTGATCGTGCAGATCGAGGATCTCGTCCGGGAAGGCAAGGACCGCTGGGCCGCTGTCATCGAAGCGACGGAACACCGCATGCGGCCGATCGCGCTGACGGCCGCCGCCGCCAGCTTGGCGCTGATCCCGATCGCACGTGAAGTGTTCTGGGGCCCGATGGCCTATGCCATGATGGGCGGCATCATTGCCGGCACGGCGATTACGTTGCTGTTCCTGCCGGCGCTTTATGTGACGTGGTTCAGGATCAAGGAGCCGAAAGCCCAGGAAGAGCCACCCGTGGAGAGCGGCGAACCGGTGCAAGCCCAGACTTAAGGCTTTGGCAGGTCACTCGTTATCGTTGGAGGGTACGGGGCGTGACTTGGCGCGCCGCCATGGCGACGATTTCGAGGCGCGCCAAGCACGCCAACCTTTCGGCAAATCGGCCAACTCCAGGATGGTTTCATCCAGTTGAACCACCTCTTGCAGGCCTACGAGCATTATCTCGCGTTCATCCCAATCTCGAATGTCGCTACTGTAGAATTGCCAACTGCCACCTTCGTCGTTGTAGCTGTCGTCGTCGTCATCTTCATGCACAACGTATGCGATCCAGTCGCCACGTTTAAATAGGCTCTTGTCCGACAACACCGCGAGATTGGGCGGATCCGCAAATTTCGGCGCAAAAGAGAAAACGAATTCAGGCGGTTCTCACAAACCCATCGCTGGCCCGCAAAAGATTGCGCGTGTAATCCTTGGTCACGCGGCGTTCGACAAGTTCAGCCGCCACCAGATTCTCCACCGCCTCGCCGCTTTGCATCACCATCAGCCGCTCGCACATATGGGTGATGATGGCGAGGTCGTGGCTGACCATCAGGAAGGTCAGCTTGCGCCGCTTGCGTACCTCTTCCAACAGGTTGAGCACTTCCGCCTGCACCGAGGCATCGAGCGCCGAGGTCGGCTCGTCGAGCAGCAGGATCGACGGTTCGAGAATGAGTGCACGCGCAATCGCCACGCGCTGGCGCTGGCCGCCGGAGAGCTGGTGCGAATAGCGGAACCGAAAACCGTTGCCGAGGCCGACCTCGTCGAGCGCCCGCTGGATGCGCTTTTCGCCGTCGGCAAAGCCATGGATGGCAAGCGGCTCCTGCAGCAGACGGTCGACGGTCTGGCGTGGGTGCAGCGAGCCGTACGGATCCTGGAAGACCATCTGCACTTCGCGGTAGAAGGCCTTGTCGCGGCGTGCGCCGAGCGTCTTGCCGTTGACGGCGATGCCGCCCGAAGCGACCGGTGCAAGGCCGGCGATGGCCCGCAGCAGCGTCGATTTGCCGGAGCCGGATTCACCGACCAGGCCGAAGGATTCGCCCGGCTGCACGTCGAGGCTGACGCCCTTCAGTGCGCGAAAACGGTCGAAGATCACTTCCAGCCTGTCGACGGCAATCGCGGAAGTCATGCCGCCCACTCCGGCTTGCGGTCGAGCACCGGCAGCGGGTGGCGGTCGGCGCCGATCTTGGGCATGCAATTGAGCAAGCCGCGCGTGTAGGGATGCTGGGCATGGCCGAGTTCGGACGCCTTGAGCTGCTCTACCACCTTGCCGGCATACATGACGATGACGCGGTCGCAGAAGGACGAGACCAGACGCAGATCGTGCGAGATGAAGATCAGCCCCATGCCGCGCTCACTGACCAGCCGGTCGAGAATGCCGAGCACATCGAGCTGCACGGTGACGTCGAGCGCCGAGGTCGGCTCGTCGGCGATCATCATTTCCGGACCGGCGATCAGCATCATGGCGATCATGGCGCGCTGGCCCATGCCGCCCGAAACTTCATGCGGATGCAGGTTGAAGACGCGAGAGGGATCACGGATCTGCACCGCCTCCAGCATGGCCAATGCGCGGTCGCGCGCCTCGGCCTTGCCGACCTTTTCATGGGTGCGCAGCGTCTCGACGATCTGGCGGCCGATGCTCATGACAGGGTCGAGCGAATATTTCGGGTCCTGCAGGATCATGGCGATGCGTTTGCCGCGCAGCTTCCGACGTTCGCGCGGCGAGACGCTGAGCAGGTCGATGCCGTCGAAGGCGAGCTTGTTGGCCGATATCCGGGCCTGCGGCGGCGTCAGGCCCATGATGGCGCGGCCGGTTTGCGATTTTCCC
>NZ_RZTB01000164.1:8819-8903 GCF_003997735.1 Mesorhizobium sp. M7A.F.Ca.MR.148.00.0.0
CTGCGATTTTCCCGAGCCGGACTCGCCGACGATGCCGAGCCTTTCGCGGCCGAGCGAAAAGGAAACGCCGCGCACCGCCTCGAT
>NZ_RZTB01000165.1:0-8830 GCF_003997735.1 Mesorhizobium sp. M7A.F.Ca.MR.148.00.0.0
TCTCTTATGGCTGGACGCCCTACGACGTCACCAAACTGGTGATATCGGACAAGACGCAGGCACCCTCGCTGGCGCACTGGTTCGGCACCGACCATTTCGGCCGCGACATTCTGTCGATGGTCATGGTCGGGGCCCGCAATTCGATTGCCGTGGCGCTGGTCGCGGTCGGCATCGGCATGGGGGTCGGCGTGCCGCTCGGCGCCTTTGCGGCGGCACGCGGCGGCCTCGTCGACGAGGCACTGATGCGGCTGAACGACCTCGTCTTCGCCTTCCCGGCTTTGCTGTCGGCGATCATGATCACCGCCATCTTCGGGCCAGGCGCGATCAACGCCATCATCGCCATCGGCATCTTCAACATCCCGGTCTTTGCCCGTGTCGCCCGCGCCGGCGCGCTGGCGATCTGGCCGCGCGAGTTCATTCTGGCCGCGCGCGCCGCCGGCAAGAGCAGCACGCAGATCACAATCGAACATGTGCTGCCCAACATCGCCACGCTGCTCCTGGTGCAAGGCACCATCCAGTTCGCGCTGGGCATCCTAGCCGAGGCCGGGCTTTCCTATCTCGGCCTTGGCGCGCAACCGCCAATGCCGAGCTGGGGCCGCATGCTGTTCGACGCGCAGACCCGCATGGTGGTGGCGCCATGGATGGCGATCTTTCCGGGCATGGCGATCGTTGTCGCCGTGCTGGGGCTGAACCTCCTGGGCGACGGCATCGCCGACATCCTCGATCCGAAATCGCGGCGGCAGCGATGAGCCTGCTCGACATCGAGAACCTGTCGCTGACCATCGGCGACACGCAGATCCTCAGGGGTGTGGAGCTTTCCATTGCGCCCGGTGAAGTGATGGGGCTGGTCGGCGAATCGGGTTCGGGCAAGTCGATGACCGCGCTGACGGTGATGCAGCTTCTGCCCCATGCCGCGCGCGCCACCGGACGCGTCACATTCGACGGCATCGACATCCTCACGGCGAGCGAGGATCAGATGTGCGCGCTGCGCGGCGACGATATCGGCATGGTCTTCCAGGAGCCGATGACGGCGCTCAATCCGGTCAAGACCATAGGCGAACAGGTTGCCGAAGGCATACGCTGGCACACCAAGGCCAGCCGCGCCGAGGCCGAAGACCGGGCGCGAAAAATGCTCGACCGCGTCGGCTTGCCCTCGGCGAAATTCCCTATGTCGCGCTATCCGCATGAACTGTCCGGCGGCCAGCGCCAGCGCGTCGTCATCGCCATCGCCTGCGCCCTGAAGCCGAAGCTGCTGATCGCCGACGAACCGACGACGGCGCTCGACGTGGTGCTGCAGGCACAGATCCTCGACCTGTTGCGCGACCTCGTCGCCGAAAGCCGCATGGGCCTGCTCCTGATCTCGCACGACCTCGCCGTGGTGACCGAGATGGCGGACCGCATCACTATCCTGCGCCGCGGCGAGGTTATGGAAGCCGGCGACACTGCGCGCACGCTGTCCGAGCAGCTCCATCCCTACACGCGCCAGCTGGCGCAGGCCTCGATGCATGTGCCGGCGCGCGCCAGGCCGCATGACATCGCGACGGGCCAACCTTTGCTTCAGGTCGAAAGCGTGACCCGCGACTATCCCGGCCGACGCACCTCATTGTTCCAGGTCGAAAGCGTGACACGCGACTATCCCGGACGGCGCACCTCATTGTTCAAACGCGCGCCTGGTATCCGCGCTGTCGACGATGTCTCGCTGTCGATGGCGCCGGGTCAGTCAGTGGCGCTGGTCGGCCGCTCCGGTTGCGGCAAGTCAACGCTCGCCCGCATGATCCTGGCGCTGGATCGGCCGACATCGGGTACGATCCGGTTTCACGGCGAGACCGTCACCGGCAAGAGCGAAGCCGAGCTGAAGCCGGCTCGCCGTGACATGCAGGTCGTTTTCCAGGATCCCTACGGATCCTTCGACCCGCGTCAGAAGGTCGAAAAACTGGTCGCCGAACCCCTGCATGTGCTGGAGAAGCAGCCGACACGCACCGAGCGCCGCGAAATGGTGGCGCATGCGCTGCACGAAGTCGGCCTCGGCATCAGCGACATGGACAAATACCCGCATGAATTTTCCGGCGGCCAGCGCCAGCGCCTGTCGATCGCCCGCGCCATCATCACCCGCCCCAAGCTGGTCGTCGCCGACGAGCCGGTCTCGGCGCTCGACGTCTCGATCCGCGCCCAAATCCTCGATTTGTTCGCCGAGCTCAACCAGAAGCTCGGCATCGCCTATCTCTTCATCACCCATGATTTGACCGTCGCCCGCGCCATCACGGACGAGGTGCTGGTCATGCATGACGGCAAGGTCGTCGAGCGCGGCAAGACGAGCGAGGTGCTCGACCACCCGCAGTCCGAGGCTGCCAAGGCGCTTGTCACCGCCGCTCCTGACTTGCACCGGGCAATCGCGAAGCGGCTGCGAGAGCAAGGCTGATCAGGAGAGAAGGCGTCCAATCACTCCTGCGGCTTCACCACATCGACCGGGCTGATGTCGAGCAGGTCGAGCGTGCGGCGCAGAAGGCGCATCTCGCTCTCGGCAAGTTGCGAATCCGCCTTGGCGATCTCCGCCATATGTTTGGCCAATTGCCGGCGCCGCTCGACATCGAGGTCGCGGAACAGTGCAATCGCCTGCGAGCCGTTGGTCTCGTAGCCGAACTCGTTGAGATATTCGATGACGCTGTCGATACTGCTTTCCGCAATGCCGAAGGCGTCCTTGCAGATGCGCCGGAAGACAACCATCTCGCTCTCGCTGACAGACCCGTCGGCCAGGATCATGCGAAACAACATCAGCAGTTCCGCCGACAGGACCGGATCGCCCGCCACCTTGCGCACACCCGGGTCGCCGTCGAATATCTGACGTATCTGGTCCAGCAATGCGAATGCCATCAGGAGCCTCTTTCCGGGTTAACCACACAAATACAAATCCAAGCGCGATGCGCTTGGATAGAGGTAGCGCGGAATCGACCTTGCGCAAACAGGGCGGCCGTGGTCGAACGCCCGATATTTCAGCCGGCCGGACACCGCCATACATCAGATGATCGACCTTAGCATCCAGACCGTCGCCATGCTCGCCTTCGCCGCCTTTGCCGCGGGCTTTGTCGATTCGATCGCCGGCGGCGGCGGGCTGATCACCGTGCCGGCGCTGCTGCTTGCCGGCTTCACGCCGGTCCAGGCGCTCGCCACCAACAAACTGCAAGGCATGTTCGGCTCGGGCTCGGCGACCATCCACTACGCATCGAAGGGTCATGTGGACCTCCGCCGGCAATTGCCGTCGGCGCTTCTGGCCCTTGTCGGAAGCGCCATCGGCGCCTTGCTGGCGACGATCGTGCCGGGTGACATTCTGCGGGCTGCCCTGCCCATCGTGCTGATCGCCATCGCGCTCTACTTCGCGTTCAAGCCCAACATGAACGACATCGATCGCGCCGAGCGGCTGTCGCCCTTCCTATTCGGACTGATCCTGGTACCCGCGATCGGCTTCTACGATGGCCTGTTTGGACCGGGCGCAGGCTCCTTCTACATGCTGGCCTTCGTGGCGCTTGCCGGCTATGGCGTGCTCAAGGCGACGGCGCATACCAAGCTGCTCAACTTCGCCTCCAACATCGGCGGCTTCATCGTCTTCGCGGCCTTCGGCGTCGTCTACTGGAAGATCGGCCTGATGATGGGCGTTGCCCAGTTCATCGGCGCCCGCGTCGGCGCCAGCCTGGCCATGCGCATCGGCGCGAAACTGATCAAGCCGCTGCTGGTGATCGTGTGCCTGGCGCTTGCTGTGAAGCTGCTGGCCGACCCGGCGAACCCGCTGCGGGCCCTGATTGGTGTGTGATCACGCGCCCTGATAGAATGCCGCTGTTCGAATCATGTTGGAGGAGCCACACATGAATCTTAGCGCACCTACGCAGATCGTTTTTATCATTTCCGTTGTTATCGCCATCATCGGCGTACTCGCCGCGCTTGGCGTTCTTGCGTTCATTCCACTCGCATCGGTGTGGATTGTTCTTATTGCTTTCATCGTGCTTGCCGGCGGCTGCCTGATGCGCGGCGCCTGACCATTTCCCTTTAAGTGGGGACGAGGAGCGCCCGGCCAAAAGCCGGGCGCTTTTGATTCCGGCCCTGGGTCTGCTAGATTTGACGTGGCGCAAGGATGGCCGATGCCAGTCGAGATGCAACTCCAGCAAGAGCAGGACCGGTCCGTCGCCGGGCGGGTCGAGATGCGCCGGCGCCTGCCCGATCCTCGACTTCAGGGCATTGTGTCGGACATTTGCGGCTATCGCGAAATGACGCCCGGCCATATGCGCAACGTCGAATACGCGTCCCTCACCGTACCGCTGGTCATCAGCTTCGCCGAACCCTTCGCCATCGGCCTCGGCAAGGCGCCCGGCGACAATGACCGCTTCGCCAGTTTCGCCGCCGGCCTCTTTGCCGGACCGGTGGTGATCGAATCCTTCGGCGGCGCCTGCTGCGTCCAGGTCAACTTCACGCCGCTTGGCGCACGCCGTTTCTTCCGCCTGCCGATGAGCGAACTGGCCGACAGCATGGTCGTCCTCGACGACGTGCTTGGCGCGCAAGGCTTGGCGCTGCGTGAAAAGCTTGGCAACGCGCCGGACTGGACGACGCGTTTCGACATGGCCGAAGCCTTCGTCACCGCCCGTCTCGAGAATGCCGCCGAGACGCCGCTTGAAATCGCCTGGGCCTATGACCGCATCATCGCATCCGGCGGCCGGACCCGCATTGGATCGATCGCCGAAAGGCTGGGCTGGAGCCGCAAGCATCTCGCCGGCAGTTTTTCCAATGCCATCGGCATCGGCCCCAAGACACTGTCGGGTATTGTCCGCTTCAACCGAGCGCTCGGCCTGTCGAGACAACCGACCGTCGACTGGGCCGGCATCGCCGCCGATTGCGGCTATGCCGACCAGGCGCATCTGGTGCGCGAGTTTCGCGACCTCGCCGGCGAAACGCCGACCGCGCTCTCTGTCAGGTAACATTTCTTCAAGACCCTGGAACGGCCTTCGAGCATGGTGGCTTATCGACCAACCCAAGCGAAGGAGGTTCCCATGCCAACCACCACTGAAGCGCCCCGCATCTACCCCGCTTTGCGCTACAAGAACGCGGCAAGAATGATCGACTGGCTGGGCGAGGCTTTCGGCTTCAGCGTCCGTGCCCGCTATGGCGAAGGCGGTGTCGTACACCATGCCGAACTGGTCTTCGGCTCCTCGATGATCATGCTGGGCTCGGTGCGCGACGACGACTACGGCAAGATGGTCGGCGAACCCGGCTCAGGCGGCGGCAAGTCGATCTACATTGCCGTCGACGATGCCGATGCCGCCTATGCCAAGGCCAGGAACGCCGGCGCCACGATCATCCAGGAATTGACCAACCGCGACTATGGCAGCCGCGAGTTCATCTGCCGCGACCCGGAAGGCAACGTCTGGTCCTTCGGCACCTACTGGCCGAAGGCGGGCGAAAAGGCCTGAGCCAACCTCGGGCGCTCTGCGAATTACCGAGCCAGCGCAAAGATCGGCTGCGACCTCGTCCAGCGCCCGCTCGACCTCGGCCCGGTAGTCGATGCCGCCGCCTTTGATGCCGAGGCTTTCGAGGAATCTCCCGCGAAAGCCGTCGGCGCCAAACAGGCCGTGCATATAGGTGCCGATCACCTTGCCGTCGGCCGACACCGCCCCGTCCTCGACACCATTGATGACAGCGGCAGGCCGCAGCGTATCCGGTCCGGTGGTGCGGCCGAGGTGGATTTCGTAGCCTTCGAGCGGCAAGTCGAATTGCACCGAACGGGCGCTGACGTTGCGCACCGTCTTTTCCGGTTCCATCACCGTTTCGACGTCGAGCAGGCCGAGCCCTTCGGCTTCGATGACGCTGCCTTCGATGCCGTCAGGGTCGCGCACTGTGCGGCCGAGCATCTGGAAGCCGCCGCAGATACCAACGACATGGCCGCCGCGCTTGCGATGGGCCAGCAAGTCGCGATCCCAGCCGTTCTCGCGGAATTTCAGCAGATCGCCGATCGTCGACTTGGAGCCCGGAATGACCACCAGCCCGGCATCGGCCGGCAGAGGCTTTCCCGGCGGCACGAACACCACCTCGACCTGCGGTTCGGCCTTGAGCGGGTCGAGATCGTCGAAATTGGCGATGCGGCCAAGCATCGGCACCGCCACCTTCAGCGCGCGTGCCTCGCCGGACGCCAACCGCTCCAGCACCACCGAATCCTCCGAAGGCAGGCGCGCCGCCGCCTTCAGCCACGGCACCACGCCGAAACAGCGCCAACCCGTGAATGTCTCGATCGACTTCAGCCCATCGTCGAACAGCGAAATGTCGCCGCGGAACTTGTTGATGAGATAGCCGACGATCATGCGCCGGTCCTCCTCCGGCAGGATCAGATGCGTGCCGGCGACCGAAGCGATGACGCCGCCGCGATCGATGTCGCCGACCAGCACCACCGGCACGTCGGCGCGCGTGGCAAAGCCCATATTGGCGATGTCGCGGCTGCGCAGGTTGATCTCGGCCGGCGAACCCGCGCCCTCGACGATGACGAGATCGGCGCCCTCGCCGACCTTGCCCCAGGAGTCCAGAACGGCGTCCATCAACTGGCCCTTCATCGCCTGGTAATCACGCGCCCGCGCTTCTCCGAACATTTTGCCCTGCACGATGACCTGTGCGCCGACATCGGTCTGCGGCTTCAGCAGCACCGGGTTCATGTGGACCGAGGGTGCCACGCCGCAAGCGATCGCCTGCAGCCATTGCGCGCGGCCGATCTCGCCGCCGCCAGCTTTGTCGCCGGGAATATCGGCAACGGCGGCGTTGTTCGACATGTTCTGCGGCTTGAACGGCCGCACCTTCAACCCACGCTTCTTTGCCGCGCGGCAGAGGCCGGCGCCCAGCACCGTCTTGCCGACGTCGGAACCCGTGCCTTGCAGCATGATCGCTCTGGCCATCAGTCCCTGCCCTGCGCCAAGGTTCCGGTGATATCGGATTTCTGCGCCAGCGGCCCGCCGCGCCAGATGTACAGCGCCAGCAATGGGTCTTTGCCGGTGCGCATGGCGTGATTGACGTTGGACGCGTGGTGGACGACCTCGCCGGCCGTGCGCATGCAAAAGCCGCTCTCGCCCATGCGCCATTCGGTACCGCCGGTCAGCGGAATGTAGATTTCCTCGGCAATGTGATGGTGGTCGGGATAGACGATATCAGGCCCAAGGATCAGCACGCCGGCGGCGACAGCGTCATTGACGAAGTGGCCTCGGGTGCCGAACACTTCCAGCCAGCCGTATTTATCGATGAACTCTTTTCCGAAATCCGCCTCGCTGTAGGTCTGCCCCCAGCGGAAATCGTTGCGCCGTTCAGCAAGCAGTTGCACCAGCGGCTTGGCATCCGGCGGCGCCAGCTCTGCGGCGCGATCAAGATGACGCAGGCAGTTGAGCGGATGCGGCTCCAGCGTGCGAGCCGGCATGTCCCAGCCAATGCGCGCCACGGCATCGCGCACCAAGGCGTGATCCACGGAGGAAAGGTATGCGCGGAACCGGCCCAGCAGTTCATCGAATTTTGTCGTCACATCTTACTCCGAACATGCATTGATGCACAGCCGCTCCGCAGGGGATCGGGTTGCGCGGCGGCATCATTGGTCTAGATTGGTGCGCGCGCAAAGCCAAAAACGACAGGCCAACAGGTCGAAGATTAGGGAGCACGCCATGGACGCCGCGGTCGATGCGAGCACCAGCCAGTTCGAACTTAACGAGGAGCAGCGCGCCATCCAGGAGATGGCGCAGGCCTTCGCCGCAGACCGTGTCGCGCCAAATGCGCTCGACTGGGACCGTAACAAGCATTTCCCGGCCGATGTGATCCGCGAGACCGGCCCGCTCGGCCTTGGCGGCATCTATATCAGGGACGATGTCGGTGGCTCGGCACTTGGCCGGCTCGACGCCGTGCTGATCTTCGAGGCGCTGTCGCACGCAGATCCGGCTTTTTCATCGTTCATCTCGATCCACAACATGGTGGCCTCGATGATCGACCGTTTCGGCAATGACGAGCAGCGCCAGCGTTTCCTGCCGAAGCTGACCTCTATGGAATGGCTGGCGAGCTACTGCCTGACCGAGCCCGGCTCCGGTTCCGATGCCGCAGCCCTGAAAACGCGCGCGGTGAAGAGCGGCGGCGACTATGTCCTCAACGGCACCAAGCAGTTCATCTCGGGCGCCGGCGACAGCGATGTCTACGCCGTCATGGTGCGCACCGGCACTGAAGGGCCGAAAGGCATTTCGACCATCGTCGTGCCCAGAGATGCGCCAGGCCTCTCCTTCGGCGCCGACGAGCACAAGATGGGCTGGCATATGCAGTCGACCCGCCAGGTCATCTTCGAGGATTGCAAGGTGCCGGCGGAGAACCTTTTGTCCGGCGAAGGTGCGGGTTTCGGCATCGCCATGGCCGGGCTCGACGGCGGCCGTCTGAACATCGCCGCTTGTTCGCTGGGCGGCGCGCAGTCGGCGCTCGACAAGGCGCTTTCCTACACCGCCGAGCGCAAGGCCTTCGGCTCGAAGATCAACCAGTTCCAGGCGCTGCAGTTCAGGCTGGCCGACATGGAGACCGAACTGCAGGCGGCGCGTATTTTCCTCTATGCCGCCGCCGCGAAGCTCGACCGCAAGGCGCCGGACGCCGGCAAATGGTCGGCGATGGCCAAGCGCTTCGTCACCGATACCGGCTTCAATGTCGCCAACGACGCACTGCAGCTGCTCGGCGGCTATGGCTACCTGCACGACTACGGCATCGAGAAGCTGGTGCGGGACCTGCGGGTGCACCAGATCCTCGAAGGCACCAACGAGATCATGCGCGTCATCATCGCGCGGGCATTAATTGG
>NZ_RZTB01000166.1:0-4815 GCF_003997735.1 Mesorhizobium sp. M7A.F.Ca.MR.148.00.0.0
CATGCTGAAGCTCGGGATGCCGAAGGCTGACGCGATCGGCCGGGCAAGGGAGCTGCTCGAACTTGTCGGCATTCCGGCGGATCGCGGCGCCGCCTATCCCCACGAATTGTCGGGCGGAATGCGCCAAAGGGTGATGATTGCCATGGCGCTCGCGTGTCGCCCCTCAATCATCATCGGTGATGAGCCCACCACGGCGCTGGACGTCATTACACAAGCTCAGATCCTCAAACTGCTGGCTGAGTTGCGATCGCGGCTTAACCTTGCCCTCATTTTGATCACCCACGATCTTTCTGTCGTTGCCGAGACTTGTGATCGCGTGATGATCATGTACGCGGGCCGGATCGTCGAGGACGGCACTGTCGCTGAGATCTTCGCCAAGCCTAAGCACCCGTACACCAGGCTGCTGATCGACTCGATCCCGAACCCGGAGAACGGCAAAAAAATGATCCAGCCAATACCCGGTGATCCTCCTAACTTGCGGAGCCGACCCGCAGGCTGCGCTTTCCACCCACGTTGCCCGTCGGCTATGGGGGTTTGCTCGACCGAAGTTCCCGTTCTCGATAAATTCGGGCGGGGACGCGTGGCCTGTCACCTTCACCGGTCCTCGCAAGAAGACAAGGTCGCAGCTCATGACTGATACCGCCGACTTCCTGCGTCTGGAGAACCTGCAGGTCCATTTTCCTATACAGGGCGGCGTGTTCGACCGTGTCCTGGGCCGACCTGCTGGCGCCGTGCGCGCGGTAGACGGGATCGACCTCACCGTGGGACGGGGTGAGATCGTCGCTCTCGTAGGGGAATCGGGAAGCGGCAAGACGACTGTCGGCCGCGTCATCACCAAACTTGCCCAGCCGACAGGCGGCAGGTTGCTGTTCGATGGCCGCGACATGACCTCGGAGCGAGGCTCCTCGGCCCTGCGTCCTTACCGGCATCGCGTACAGATGATCTTCCAGGACGCCTATCAGGCTCTTAATCCGCGACACACCGTGTTCGATATCGTGGCGGAGCCGCTGCGTTCACTACGGCTGGTCGAGAATGGCAAACAGCTTGCAGAGCGGGTGAGCGAAGCTCTTGCTTCCGCCGGGATCAATCCACCCGGTGATTTCTTTTCCCGCTTCCCACACGAGCTGTCCGGCGGGCAGCGTCAGCGGGTTGTGATTGCCGGAGCGCTTGCCGTGAAGCCGGATCTCATCGTCGCTGACGAACCTGTGTCGATGCTCGATGTCTCGATACGTGCACAGATACTTCAGGTTCTGGTTGACCTGCGCGACAGGCACAACATGGCGCTGCTGTTCATCACCCATGACCTGCCGCTCGCCTGGTTGATCGCCGACCGGATTGCGGTCCTGTATCTTGGAAGGTTGGTCGAGATCGGTAGCGCCGACGAGATCACGTTCAACCCACGCCATCCGTACACGGTCGCTTTGCGTGGCGCGACGCCGCAGATTGGCGGCCACGCAGATCGCGGGGAGCTGCCGGCCCTGCAGGGCGAGGTTCCAAGTGCCGCGCGGGTGCCGAAGGGGTGTCGTTTTCATCCCCGTTGCCCGCTGGCCATCGACCGCTGTCGAGAAGAGGAGCCGCCAGCCGTCGAAGTGGGGCCGCAGCACTTGTCCGCGTGCTGGCTTGCGAAGTGATGGGCCGAGGCAGCCTTTCAGGCGTGCCCGGTCTGTTCGGCTGGGCAGCTCGAATGGCGGTTCGTGCACGAGCGCGCTGGTGTTCAGGTCAAGCGAGCCTCTAAAGAGTATATTTTTCTGGTGCCAAGAATAAGGGATATCTGCAATGAGGCTAAGTGAATACGCAAAGTATGATGCCACCGGTTTGGCCTCTCTCGTGCGCACTGGCGAAGTGACTGCTGTGGAACTGACGCGTTTGGCCCACCAGGCCCACGACGAGCTGAATCCACACATCAATGCCGTTATCGAATTCTACGAAGATGCTGAGACGGTTGCTGGCGCGGACGAAGGGCTCTTCAATGGTGTGCCGTTCCTTCGCAAGGATCTTGGAGCCACCGAAGCTGGACGCCTCCAGGAGAAGGGAAGCCGCCTGTTCAAAGGCAATCGCTCCAACACCGACAGCTTTTTCTTTCGTCGTGCCCGAGCCGCTGGACTCCGCACTATCGGGAGAACAACAACGCCGGAGTTCGGCGCATCCGGAATGACTGAAACTATACTCAATGGGATCACCCGCAATCCATGGGACTTGAAACGCTCGACAGGGGGCTCGTCCGGGGGAGCCGCCGCGGCGGTGGCTGCCGGCATTACTCCAATTGCACATGCTTCCGACGGCGCCGGTTCGATTCGCAATCCTGCGTCATGGTGTGGCCTGGTCGGGCTGAATCCATCCCGCGGGCGCATTTCAGGTGGTCCGGATCGACAGGACTCATCATTTGGCCTCTCTCGAACGTTTGTTGTTTGCCGAACTGTGCGCGATATGGCCGCCGCGTTGGATGTCTTTTCCGGTCCCTATCCTGGCGACCCTTTTGTCATCGTCAAGCCGGACCGCCCGTATGTGGACGAGTTATCCCAGCCCACCGGGCGTCTGCGGATCGGGGTTGCGAGAACCAGATGGGGGGCGGTCGATATCGAACCGGAAGTCCTACAGGCAGTTGAATCAACGGCTTCACTTCTCGAGGAAATGGGCCATGTGGTAACGGACATCACGTCGCCATATGACACCGAAGAGTTTGTAAAAATATTGCTCGGCTTGTACGATCTCGACGCGAGTGCGCTTGCAACCGCAGCGCGCGATATGGGCCGTATAGTCAGCAGCGACACCTTGGAGCCAGTCAGCCTAAAGTTTTACGAAAAAGGCCGAAATCAACCTTTATCTATTTTAAAAGATGTACTTGAAACGATCCGGCGGATGAGCTTCAGCGTCGGCGAGGCAATCGATCCTTATGACATTTTACTCACCCCTACACAGCCCACGGTCGCCGTACCGCATGGCGGTATCTATTCTCTCCTGCACCCGACAATTTCCGCAGAAGAATTTGTTCAACAGGAACCGGCGCTTTACCAACACCTCGGTGTATTCAATGTGACCGGACAGCCTTCTGTGTCTTTGCCTTTGGCACAAAGCGCCAGCGGGCTGCCCATCGGACTGCAGGTCGTTGGCCGCTTTGGCGACGAGGCCACACTAGTCCGCGTTGCACGCGATCTAGAGGAGGCCAGACCGTGGAGCCGCCGACGTCCAGACGTCCTCGCCGGAAAACAGCTGACGGCAACCTAAGGATGCTGTCGTTAGTTTGCACCGGTTACGCCTATTCCTCCTTTTTTAAAGCTTTGGTCGATGATCCCGCACAACACCTTGTCGTGGCGGGAACGGACCCCGGGCGTACGTTTGGGATAGGGGTGAGCCTGAGCGGATACCTCCAGAGGTCACGAAGCCACGTCAATGGTCAGATTTCCGAAGCGGTTTAAGGATCCCGCTGGCGGCTATCGTTTATTAGTGCATGGATCCTCATACGGTCGCAGCGAGATCGACCGTTGCTTCTTCGAAGACCGCCGTTTCAGTCGGCGGTGTGACGCGTTCACAAGTTCTACAGGTCGATTCCTATGACCGGTTTGCGTGTTCCCACCCATAGCGCTGCGAAAGTGACAGGATGCCCATGGCCGCGCGGTATCCCTGCTCCGGATGCGGCCGGTCGCGCATCATGCGCTCGACCAGAATGGCGGTGTTGGGGCCGATTGTGGCCGCCCGGCTGATTGGGTTGGCCGGCGACTGCCGCGCGCCAACATCCGCGGCAGCACCTATTGCCAGTGAAGGAAGGAAGAAAGAATGCTGACAAACCCCACCCTTGATCAGATGCAGGCCTCGGCCTGGCCGGCGTGGCCGCCGCCTGGCGGGAGCTGGCTGAACAGAGCAGCGCCAATGAGCTCAGCCGCGACGAGTGGCTCGGCCTGATGCTCGACCGCGAGGTTGCCATGCGTGCCGAGAAGCGCCTCAGGAACCGGCTCGCCTCCGCCAAGCTGCGCTTTCCCGAAGCTTGCATCGAAGACATCGACTTTGCCGCGTCGCGCGGGCTCACCGGCGCAACACCATGGCGCTCGCCCCAGGGCGAATGGCTGAAGGCGCATGAGAACTTAATCGTCACCGGCCAGACCGGCCCCGGCAAGTCGTGGTTGGCCTGCCTTCGGCCGGCAAGCGGCACGGCTCGATCATTCCGTGCTCTATGTGCGCGTGCCGCGCCTGTTCGTGAACCTTGCGCTCGCCCGCGTCGATGGCCGCTTCGCGCGCCTCATCGACAATCCTCGACGACTTTGGGACTCACAGCCTCACCGACCAGCAGCGCTTCCACCTGGATTTCCATGAGCTCACTGGAGCGGCAGTAGTCCTCCGGGGCAGAAACTCGTTTCCTTGCGACAAGGCTGGCCTCGTAACATGCCGCATTCCGGTGCTGGCGCTTTGGCAACGGCGTTGGGAAGAATGGGGAGCAGAATCTTCGAGGGGTACTTCTCTGAGTGGTAGACTCTATTAATAGAAATCGCGCCAGCCGGAAGGCCCCTGTTAGCGCTCGGAGCGCCGATGGTCAGCTCGAGACTATGTCCGCTCCGCACCACATGCGCGATCGGCCCGATCAAAGACATCCGTATTTCATAAATCTTTCCCGGTTCGAGTTTCTCGCTCTTACGGAAAGTAGGCACCACCTCGTCAGCGTGTGATTGCACTTCGTCAATCTCGCGAAATGATGCGCGTCGGAGGCCTGACTGGAGGAAGAGCACATTCCCGTCAGGACCAATGTCTTTCAGAGTTAATGCGAGGTCAGCGTCGTCTCCCCTATCGATCCCGAGATATAGCCTCACTTCGGGGTTTCCAAGC
>NZ_RZTB01000166.1:4822-7631 GCF_003997735.1 Mesorhizobium sp. M7A.F.Ca.MR.148.00.0.0
GTTTCCAAGCAGCGTCATATCCGACGTCGCCTGTGCCGATCTATAATTCAAAACACCGGTGGAACACGGCTCGACCGCGAATTGCTGATTGTCGCTGACCAGCTCTACACCTGTCGGGTACAGGTAGAGACGGGCGCCGTCGTCGTCTGGGCTAGGACCCGTATGGTCAGGGGACAGCTTAGCATCGGCCGTCAAATACAAGGGACGACGCTCGACAGCAGGATCCGGCCACCTCTCGTGATGTGTAACCCACCCAGCAACTGACTTCTTGGCATCTCCGTCGGGTACCTGAACTTCCCAATACACAGTCACCGGCGGTTCGTTTTCTATTCCATTCTTCACGCCCTTCACCCAACGGTCGAGGAATTTCATCCGCTCTGCATCTATAATGCTATAGCCGCGTGGTCCAAGCCCGGCGCTTCCATGATCCCCGTTTATCATAACGAGTTTCTTGTTCTTCACCTCAGCCATTTGCTGTGTGAATATTTTGAGGCTTTCGGCTGTAGCGCCGAAATCCTGAAACATGGCAACAATCAAGGTCGGGACATTGATCTCGCCTGCGACGTCAGGGCGGACCGGAGACACCAGATCCCACCATTCGTCCTTAACTGGGTGCTTTAGCATCTCGTCAAAAAACGGACGCTTGATTATCTGTCTGCCACTCTCGCAAATTTGATCGCATTGGGCATCACCTTCGTTGATGCGCCACTCCATGCCAGACAAAGGAATTAGGAACTGGGTTCTAAAGGCCCACTCTACAAGGGCCGGCTGCGCCACACCACCTAGGTACTCGTGATTTACGAAATCGTCTTCGACGCCCGTCGGCACGATAGCCCTCAAGTGGGGAGGGCGTTCTGCTGCGACCCAGAGCTGACTCGACCCCGCTGATGAGTTGCCAACCATCCCTACATTGCCGTCGCTCCAGGGCTGCCTAGCGATCCACTCTACCACTTCGGCGCCATGCACTCCTTCTTTTCGCGTATACCAATGGTCGATAATACCCTCCGAGCAACCTGTCGCGGTCATATTGGCGCCCACAAAAGCGTAGCCCGCGTCGAGAAATTCCTTCGCCTGTTGGAAAGGAGTCGCGCTTGCATTATATGGATCATACATGAACACGGTCGGGTAGCGGCCCGACTTGGGGCGGTATGAAATATAGGCGATTCGAGTACCGTCCTGCGTAGATACATAGCCGATGTCGCGAACTACGTCAGCTTCTGGGAAGGCGGCGGCCTGACCACTTTTCATATGTTTTACCTTTCCTGGTTTGCTTTCATCGGCGAGACGGTGAGCACGCAAACGCCCGGCCCGCCAAGGTACCACCAAGCTCCTGAGCTGGCGGCGCCCGCGCGCTGGGCGAGCGAAGCAAAGTGCCCCCACCATAAGGGTCACCGAGCACAAATGAGACAGCAGTCTCAGTATAAATCGCGCCCGCGATAAACCAGAGCACCGTTGGCTGCGACCTACGGGACGCGGTTTGGCAGGAGATGGCGTACCATGATGTTGACGTCGCTAGTGACAACCTTGGCGCGCTCACCGAATTGGCGTTCTCGCAATGACAGCATCTGGCTCCGAGCGATGCGTGTAATGAAAGTCCAGTTCGTCACGCCGACGACCAGAATGATCACGAAAAGAGAAGGACGGAACCTATGGTATGAGGAGGATCCGCCCGATGTGCCGGCTCATCTAATCTCCTTTTCCACTACGATATCTTAGGCCGGCTTCAGGCGATCGAAGGGAAAGTAGCTCCACATCGACATCATATCCTCGTTCCCCCATCCCTCGAAGCAATCCTTGCGACGGGCCTCGAGCACCAAGGGGTATGATAGGATGATGTAGGGCGCTTCGGCGTAAATAAGGCGCGCCGCCTGGTCTACCAACTCCCGGCTCTTCTTGCGGTCAACCGTGACCTCGACCTGCGACAGAAGTTGATCGAACTTCTCATTCGTCCAATTCGACGTGTTGTAGGTATCCTTGCTGCTGCCCAATGAGAGCAGGCTGCGAGCGCTGGGATCGCGCCAGCCCGCCTTAACGACCAGGTCCCAGCCTCCGCCGCCTTTTGTTGGGGCTGCCGTGCGTGCGTCAAGCGCGCCGGATTCGAGCTGGGTTACCGATACGGGTATGCCAATTTGTCCCAACCAGCCTGCGATAAGCTGTACGGCCGCGATCGGTATCTCAAGGGTGCCCGAGAGGGTTCCGGTAATCAGCTCTAGCTGGAAGCTGTTTCCCTCCTTGTCCTCCCGGATGCCGTCGCCGTTCGTGTCCCGATAGCCGGCGGCATCGAGCCGGCGAGCTGCCTCGGCGAGATCGAAGTGGCGCCTGATGTCGCTCAGGTCCGAGTAGTAATCGGCCGCGACCGGCATCACCAACCCCACGCCGGGGTCGGCGTGACCGCGGTAGGCCCGCTCAACGATAGCCTTCTGGTCGATCGCGTAGCCGATCGCATCGCGAAACGCCGCATCCTGAAGGGCTTTGGTGCTGCCTGCACCGTCCCCCGAGCCGGTGTTGAAGGCCAAATAGTCCCGCTGCTCAATGCGGGATTGACCGACCTCCATCGCAGAATCCTTCGACAGATCGGCCCACTGGGCAGGCGTGAGGCTGACGCCATAGTCGAGGCTTCCACTCTTCAGACCTTGAGCGATGGGATCGGCCACATTGAAGAAATGAAAGACCATCCCTGCCGTCGCCGGCTGCCCAGTCCGGAAGTACGGGTTCGGCGAGAGGCGGGCAAACTGGCCCTGCTGGAACTCCGAAACGATCATGGGTCCGGTGCCCACCAGCGGCGGATCATTGCGGAAGGTGCCCCGCG
>NZ_RZTB01000166.1:7641-8752 GCF_003997735.1 Mesorhizobium sp. M7A.F.Ca.MR.148.00.0.0
TTCCAGATGTGCTCGGGAACGATAAATGGCCCGCTGTCGATTGGCCAGCGAGTGGGGATCTTGGTCACGATTTGAAACGTTTCGTCGTCCAGGGCCGTTATCGATTGGACTTGGTCGAAGCCGGCGGTGCTACTAAAGCCGCTGTTCAGTTCGTCCGACTTACCCATGGAGCCGAGCAGGTAATTATAGGTGAACGCGGCGTCTCTGGCAGTGGCAGGCTTGCCATCCGACCACATCATGCCGGGCCAGATCTTGAACGTCCAGGTGATTTCGTCGTTGGCGACGGACCACGATTTGGCAAAGCCCTTTCGATCGTCGTGTCGCTGGGCTTCCACACCGACCAGGTAGTCATAAGTAAAGATGAGTGGCCACCAGTTGCTCCAGCTGGCAAAAGGGTTCAGCGAGTCGGGGGCGGCGATGGCGCCGACGCGCACGATGTGATCGCTGCAGGATGACGCGCCGAACGCCCTTGAGGTCAGGACCCAAGGCACCGCCGTTCCCATAAGCATCGCCTTCATGACGGCACGACGACTAAATAACCACTCCTTCATTCTGTCCTCCCTTTAGACCGGGCTTACGTGATGACCCGGCGGTTCCCCTTGTCATGCGGGTTTCAAAGGCCGCTCAGTGCCCGCTTCGTGAATGTAGCAGCGTAAAATGGCCATCTACTGCGAATACTGCCCAGTCGCGCAGGAACTTGGCGTGTTCTCGCTGTCCACGCATATTACCGGCGTGTTGCTGGTGGAGGTCAGAGATTCCTAACAACGCGATTTAGCGGGATCAGTCGAACATCAGCCTGCGGCTGTGACAGCCGTTGCGCTCCTCCATGCGAAGCTCGAACAACAGGAGGCCGAGGCGACGGCGATCGTTCAGGTCGAGCTCACCGCCCGGCAGGCTCTTTGCCTTAAATGGTAGGCCAACGGCAAGTCGATGAGAGCCATCGCGGAGCATCGATGGATCATCGACCTCGAATCCGCTAGCCGGAAGACGAACGGCGCGACAAGGCTGGCCTCGTAACGTGCCGCATTCCGGTGCTGGCGCTTTGGCAACGGCGTTGGAAGAATGGGGAGCAGAATCTTCGAGGGGTACTTCTCTGAGTGGTAGATTCTAT
>NZ_RZTB01000167.1:0-8741 GCF_003997735.1 Mesorhizobium sp. M7A.F.Ca.MR.148.00.0.0
CAGCCAGGCAGAGCGGCCACGAGATCGTCATGCAGGTGCCGCTCGAACCGTTCGACTATCCCAAGGTAAATCCGGGACGCAACACGCTGACGGTGGCGGCGAGCGCGGATGAGAACCTGAAAAGCCTGCACTGGGCGCTGTCGCGGACGACCAACTATACCGGCGTCATGAACTATATGGGCGCCCGCTTTTCCGCCGACGCGGCGGCGATGGAGCCGTTCATCGCCGAGCTCGGCAAACGCGGCCTCGCCTATATCGATGACGGCTCGTCGGCTCGCAGCTTGGCGCCGGACCTGGCGCTGAAGGACGGCGTGCCCTTCGTCTCCGGCGACATGGCGATCGATGCCGTGCAGGATCGCGGCGAAATCCTGAAGAAGCTCGACAGCCTGGAGGCGACCGCGCGGGCCAAAGGCACTGCCGTCGGCATCGGTTCGGCCTTCGACCTGACGGTCGATACCGTGTCGTCCTGGGTGGTCGGGGCCAAGAAGCGCGGCATCGAGATCGTGCCGATTTCAGCGGTGGCCATAGACCCGCAAAAAGGCTAGCCATCGTAAGACGGTTGGAAAGACTGACGGATGCAAAAGACAAAAAAAATCGACCGCGAAAAATTGCCTTATCGTCCCTGCGTCGGGCTGATGATCCTCAACGCCGAGGGCCTTGTCTGGGTCGGGCATCGCATCGCAGAACCGGACAGCGAATTCGCCGGCACGACGCAGCTCTGGCAGATGCCGCAGGGCGGCATCGACGAGGGTGAGGAGCCGTTGCAAGCGGCCGAGCGTGAACTCTACGAGGAGACCGGCATGCGGGGCGTCTCGCTGCTGGCCGAAGCGCCGGACTGGATCAACTATGATTTGCCGGACCATCTCGTTGGCATCGCCTTCAAGGGCCGGTATCGCGGCCAGACGCAGAAATGGTTCGCCTTTCGCTTCCACGGCGATGTCAGCGAGATCCAGATCAATCCGCCGCCGGGCGGCCACACCGCCGAGTTCGACAAATGGGCATGGCGGCCTATGCGGGACCTTCCCGACCTGATCGTGCCGTTCAAGCGCCATGTCTATGAGGACGTGGTGGCGGCGTTCCGGCATCTGGTGCAATAGCGCTATACAACAACCGCGGTTGCCGCGCCGGCCCGGCGGTCCTATTGATGTATCCACTAGCACCGCGAAGGGTCGCCATGAACGACGCCCCCCAAAAGTCGCCGCCAGAAGAGGTCACCGCCACAAGCGAAGTGGCGGCTGGGGCCATCCTCACCATCGATCTCGGTGCAATCCGTGAAAACTACCGGCGGCTGAAGGCGCGGTTGGGCGATGTTGCCTGCGCTGGTGTGCTCAAGGCGGACGGCTACGGCGTTGGCGCCGGCCAGGTCGGGGCGGCGCTGCTGCGCGAAGGCTGCGATGTCTTCTTCGTTGCGCTTCTGGGCGAAGGCGTCGCCCTGCGCCGCTCGCTTGGTGCGGGCCCTGCCATTTTCGTGTTGAACGGCATTCCGTCCGGTGCCGAGACGGACGCCGTGGCAGCGGACGTTTGCGCTGTCATCAACAGCCCCGAGCAACTGGCGGCTTGGCGTGTGTCGGCTCGCCGCGCCGGCCGAAAACTGCCGGCCGCAATCCAGGTCGACAGCGGCATGTCGCGGCTCGGCATGGCGCCCCGGGATGTGGAGCGCGTTGCCGCCGATCCGCAGGCCTTCGACGGCATCGACATCCGGTTCGTGATGAGTCATCTGGCCTGCGCCGACGAGCCGGAGCACCCGGCCAATGAGCGGCAGCGATTGGCATTCGAGCAGCTGCGCAAGATGCTGCCGGCGGCACCGGCCTCGCTGACCAATTCCTCCGGCATCTTTCTTGGGGAGCGCTTTCACTACGATCTCGCCCGCCCCGGTGCCGCGCTCTACGGCATCAATCCGACGCCGGCAAAGCCCAATCCGATGCTGCCGGTGGTGCGGTTGCAGGCAAAGGTGGCACAGACGCGCAGCATCGAAAAAGGCGCCGGCGTCGGCTATGGCCACACCTATCAAGCGCAAGGCCCGCTCAGGCTGGCGACGATTTCGTTCGGCTACGCGGATGGCTGGCAGCGCCGGGCCGCGTCGGCTGCGTGGTTCGAGGGCACGCGCCTGCCTTTCCTCGGGCGGGTGTCGATGGATTCGATCATTCTCGACATTTCCGCCCTGCCGGCCGGCAGGTTGCGCGAGGGTGATCTCGTCGAACTGCTCGGTCCCTCGCAAAGTGTCGATGACGCTGCTGGCCATGCCGGCACCATCGGCTACGAGATCCTGACCAGCCTCGGCCCGCGCTTCCATCGGCGCTATGTCGGCAGTTGAGCGGTTTGGCCGCGCTTGACAAGCGGACGCCTGTCGGCAAGGCTCCTTGCATGAGCAACCCAGCTTATGTCAGAACCTTGTTCAGGGTCTGCCCGATCGCGGGATCGTAGCCCCGGCGCGGTCGCCTTTTGGCGTTCGTCCGAACCGGGGCATTTCTACCTGACATCATCATTCCCGAGCCAGACAGCTTCGCGGCTGCCGGCTTTTCATCAAGCCACCGTTTGTGCGGGGGCAGGCGCGCGTCTGTTGGATGCGCCAAGTCATGAGGTTTGCCATGCAACATGCAACAGGATTGCGTCCACCGAGCCGGCTTCTGGTCAGCGATGCCGACCACCACAGGCTGACGGGCCTGGCGCGGGCGTCGCTCGACCGCGTGCCCGAGACGGACGAAGAACTGCTTTCGGAGATGGACCGTGCCTTCGTGACGGCAGCGGCTTCCATGCCGGCCAACGTGGTGCGGATGGGTTCGACGGTGACAATCCGCAACGATGGCGGCCACACCCAGCGCGTCACACTGGTCTATCCCGGCGAAGCAGACATCAGTGAAAACAGGATCTCGGTGCTGACACCGATGGGGACGGCGCTTATCGGCGCGTCGATCGGGCAGACAGTGTGCTGGAGCAGCCGTGGCGGCCGGGAACTGTCGGCGACCATCGAAGCGGTCGATGCGCCGGCCTGCGGTCGGGAAGGGTCCTGATCATGGAGACGGCGATGACAGGCGCGAATTTCCGGCTGACGACGAAGGACTTCGCCGTCCTCGAGATCATGTTGGAGCGTTGGCGGGCTTTCGCGGATCCGATTGTTCCAATGCTTGAAGAGAAGCTTTCCAAAGCCGAGGTCGTCGCGATCGATTCGGTCGGATCCGATATCGTGACGCTGAACAGCAGGCTGGTGTTTCGTGTCGATGCCGGCCCTGCCGAGACCCGGACCTTGGTGCAGAACGAGGTGCGCGGTCCGGTCGGCTCCAGCCTGTCGATCATGACAAGGCGGGGGCTTTGCATGCTCGGCATGGCCGAGGGCCGGACTGCATGGATCGAACAGGCCGACGGCAGGCGGGAGTCGGTCCTGATCGCGACCGTGCTCTACCAGCCGGAGGCCGCGCGGCGTGCCGTCAGGGAGAAATCCCGAGACGAGGCGCGACGGCCGCATGGGCTCACCCTCGTCTACAGCGCCGCAGCCGATTGGCGGCCCCTTGGCGAAAGGGCCGGAATGCGGCAGACAGGGGATGACGACCCCGGTCCCACGGCGGCGTGAACAGGCAACACTGCACGATCCCGAAAGTCGGCATCGATTTTCGCAGGGGATCGTGCGCAAATCGGAAATGCGGCCGCGTCCAGGCGTCCTCAGGACGTGCGGCGGCAAGGAGTGAACGATGAAGATCATGGTGCTGGGCGGCGGCGTCATCGGAGTGACCACGGCGTACTTCCTTGCCGAGGCCGGCCACGAGGTGACGGTTCTCGACCGCCAGAAAGGCCCGGCGCTGGAAACCAGCTTCGCTAATGCCGGCGAGATTTCGCCCGGCTACGCCTCGCCCTGGGCCGGACCCGGCATTCCGCTGAAGGCGATCAAATGGCTGCTGATGAAGCATGGCCCGCTGGTGGTGCGGCCCGCCTTCGACCCGCATATGTGGACATGGCTGATCAAGATGCTGCGCAACTGCACGGCCGAGCGCTATGCGATCAACAAGGCACGCATGGTGCCGCTCGCCGAATACAGCCGCGACACGCTGAAGGCGCTGCGCGAAGCGACCGGCATCGCCTATGACGAGCGCACCCAGGGCACGCTGCAGCTGTTTCGCACGCAAAAGCAGCTCGACGGCACCGGCGGCGACGTCGAGGTGCTGAAGAAGTATGGCGTGCCTTACGAGATCCTCGACCAGGACGGCTGCATCGCGGCTGAGCCTGGCCTTGCCGGGGTGCGCGAAAAGTTCGTCGGCGGCCTCAGGCTGCCGCACGACGAGACCGGCGACTGCAAGATGTTCACCGACAGGCTGGCCGAACTCTGTGTGGCCCGCGGCGTCAAGTTCGAGTACGACGTGACGATCTGGCGCGTCATCCGCAGCCGCAACCGCATCGCCAATCTCAGCACCAGCAAGGGCTGGAAGACCGCCGACGCCTATGTGATGGCGCTGGGCAGTTATTCGGCAGGTTTCATGCGCCGGGTGAAGCGGCCGATCCCGGTCTATCCGGTCAAGGGCTATTCGATCACCGTGCCGATCAAGGACGCCGCCGCGGCACCGGTGTCGACGGTGATGGACGAGACCTACAAGGTGGCGATCACCCGGCTCGGCGACCGCATCCGGGTTGGTGGTACGGCCGAGATTTCCGGCTTCGACCTCAGGCTGCACGAATCGCGGCGGCGCACGCTGGAACACTCGGTTGGCGATCTCTTTCCGGGCGCCGGCGCCATGCGGGACGCGACGTTCTGGTGCGGGCTGCGGCCGATGACGCCGGATGGTCCGCCGCTGATCGGCCGCACCGAGCTTTCCAATCTCTATCTCAACACCGGCCACGGCACGCTCGGCTGGACCATGGCCTGCGGCTCGGGCAAGGTTCTGGCCGACATCATCTCCAGCCGGGTGCCTGACATCGACGTTCGCGACCTCGCGCAGGAGCGCTATCTACGGTAGAGGGTCAGAACGCCTGCCGGACCCAGTCCTCGTCGAAAAGCAGCCGGTAGGCCCACGGAATCGTTACATTGGTGGCGACCGGATTGGAGTGCGCGACATAGTCGTCATAGATCGGCTTCATCCTGGTGTAGAAGGCCGGATCGAGTACCATCATGCCGTTCTCACTGTCGTGGAAGAAGCTGCGGTTGTTGAGATTGACCGACGAGATGGCGACCAACCTTTCGTCGATCATCATGATCTTGGAATGCAGCACCACGTCAGGCGCCTTGAATTCGCGGATGTTGATGCGGTCGCCATATTTCTCGACGAACAGCTTGTTGAGCGCGGTGAGAAACTTGCCGCCGATATCGCCCTTGAGATCGATGCGGCCGACAATGTCGATCCTGACGCCGCGGGCGAGCGCCCGGTCAACAGCCTGGGCAAGCTTGGGCGTCAGGTTGAGGTAGGGATTGACGATCTGGATATGGTGCTGGGCAGCGTCGACCAGTTCGACGAAATAGTCCTCCAGCGCATGGCCGTCCTCGTAGGGCACCGAAATGAAGTGTCGTGCCGTGCCTGACGGGCGGGCGCCGTCGGACCGGACCGGAATCGAGAAGGGGCGCGCCAGATTGGTGTCGGCATCGCGCAGCCACACTGTCGAAAGATGCGCGGCAAGGATCTCGACCGTGGCCGGATCGGCGAACTCGATGTCGAAGTCGCTCCAGTTCGAATAGTAGTTCAGCGAGAGCCCGTCGGTCTTGCCGTATTGCTCAAGATCGGGATAGCGCGACAGATCGATCGGCTGGTGAAACAGGAAGCCGTCATGGATGTTGCGGCCGCCGATGATGGCGCGCGACCGCCGTGGATCATCGGCAAGCGTCGCCAGCATCTTGACGTGATGGACCTTGTGCAATTGTGAAATCTGCTCGTCGATCGGCGCGCCCCGGTCCGCCCGCCAGCGATATTCCTGCAGCTCGACATTGGGGAATTCGGCCGCCAGCCGATGCAGCATGGCGTCGTCCTTGTCGCGCTCCAGCACGTCGGTGACCAGGATGCGCACCTTGGTGCCGAGGGCCGCATGATGACGGATCAGCCGTTCGATGATGCGGCCGGAAAAGTCGGCTTTGAACTCCAGGGACGACAGATAGATCAGCTTCAGCCTTGGCGCCTTGGAGAAGTCGAGCGGCAGCTCCGGGTCGCCCTTGTCGATGGCGCTGTCGGACAGCGGCGCCCCCCCCTCAGCGCCTCGACCTTGGCGTTGAAGCCATCGCGCGATTTGCGCAGCAGGCGCGGCTTTCCGATCGGCAAGGCGCAGGTCTGCGACAGCCAGCGGCTGGCATAGAAGGCGCGGCTGAGCGCATCGAGGCCGGTGGGGTTAGGCGTCGTGCAACGCTCGTAGCGACTGTCGAAGGCGGCGAGAGCCGGATCGGCGGCCTCTTCGCGCCGAATGGTGAGCGGCGCGCCGGCCGGGGCAAGGCTGGAGCGGATCCTTGCCGTGCAGCGGTTCAGGCTGTCACTTGGAAACAGGCTGACCGTGTCGTCCTCGCCGGCCAGGCGAAAACGGAATGCCGTGCCCATGGCGATGGTGCGTGAACCGGCGCCAGCACGGATCGCCAGCGTGCCGTCGCAGATGCCCTCGATGTCGGCCGGTTGCTTGCCGGCCTGGCGCAGCACGATCTCGACGCTGCGTGCCTGCAGGCCCGAGAAATCGAAGACCCTGGGCACTGAGGGCCGCGCCGCCGCATCGATGTAGAGCGTCTGCCGCGACACCCGCCAGCGTCCATCGAAATGGCCCTCGCCGCTGCTGGCGCCGGCTGGCGGCAGATGCGTTTCGGCAACCGGTCCGGCCAGTTTTTGCAGTGTCCGGTAGGTCGCCTGGAAATCGCTGTTGGCGATCTCATGGCGGTCATGGCCGAAAGGGCCGGTGCCGTTGGCGCGGTCCATGGCGCCAAGCTGGTGGTGGGCGAGCAGCGCCAGGAAGCGTTTTTCATAGTCGCTCGTGCCGGCGTCACCGAAAAACTGCGCGGCGGCGATCTGCGGCCCATCTGTCCCGGCCGAGAGCGCGGGTCGCGCGCAAGCGCTCTGGCCCTGCAGCAGGTCGCAGGCATTGCGGCCAGCGCCGGCACAGCCGGCAAGGACAGCCAGCCCGAACAGAACGATGGCGATGGATGCGCGACCCTTCACCCGGCGACTCCGGCCTTCAGGGCGCTCAATTGCGCGGGATCGCGCGGCGGCATGAAGCCCTGCGGGAAGACCTTGCAGACGGGAATGGCGAAGGTGGCGATCAACAGTTCGGCCTCGCCGCGCATTTTGCGTGGCGCTGTCTTGTCGTCACGGATCGCTTTCGCCGAGGCGACCAGGGTGCCGTCGCAGTCGCAATGGTTGTGGCGGGCGATGTAGCAGGCATCATGCACCTGGCAGGCCGCATCGAGTCGGTCGGCCGGCCGGGCCGACAGGTCGCCGGTGCGGGTGCCAAGGCCGCAATAATTGCCGAAGACGAAAGGCGAAGGCCGCGCCATTGCGTAGCGGATCGGCTTGGGCAGTTCGGCTCCCGGGACCTTCGTCCACGGATTGGCGCAAGCCGAAACGAAAAGCAGCGGCAGGATGGCAAGAACGGCTCGCATGTCTATCCGCGCCAGCTTTCTGAAAGATGTCCCTGCGCGCGGCGTCCCCCCACAGCCGGCGACCGCACGCCTGATGCCACACTGGCCGGTTTTGTGGCAAGGAAAAGGCGGCACGGCTACAGCGCATCGCGTTTGATCGGATTCATGCGATGCGCTTTAGCGTCTTTGTTTTATGCATGTCGTTCTCTCAAAACCGAGATCACTTTTGGGCGACATGCATCAGACGAACAGGTTTCGCTCCCGCTCCACCACCTTGGTGATGAAGCTGGCGACGATCTGGACGCGGCGCAGCGGCCTGACCGATTCGTGATAGACCAGCCAGTAGGCGCGGCGGATCGGCGCGACCACATCGACGGATACCAATTCCGGCATCGAGCGGGCGACGAAGGTGTGCAGGATGCCGATGCCGGCGCCCGAGCGCACCGCCTCGGCCTGGCCGAGCGCCGAGGAGATGGCGAAGCTGGTGCGCCAGTCCGTGCTGAATTCGGCGGCATAGTCGAGCGAGGGACTGACGATGAGGTCCGGCACGTAGCCGATCAGCGTGTGCTGGCCGAGCTCGGCGGCGGTGTTGGGCAAGCCATTGGCATCGGCGTAGGCGCGCGAGGCAAACAGGCCGAGCGAGTAGTCGACCAGCTTTCCCGCCACCAGCCGGCCTTCGGTCGGCCGCTCGACGGTGATGGCGATGTCGGCCTCGCGGCGCGACAGCGAGAAGGAGCGCGGCACCGGCACAAGCTGGATCGTCAGCTCGCGGTGCAGGGCGGTTAGTTCGCCAAGGCGCTTGGCCAGGAAGGCGACACCAAAACCGTCGGGCGCACCGATGCGCACCGTGCCGGAAACGTCGTCGCCTTCGCCTGAAATGGTCGAGCGCGCGGCGATCATGTCGCCCTCCATGCGCTCGGCAATGTCGAGAAAACGCTCGCCGGCGGGCGTCAGCTCGCTGCCGGTGGTCAAGCGGCGAAACAGCTTTGTCCGCAGTGCTTCCTCGAGTGCGGCGATGCGGCGTGAGACGGTGGCGTGGTTGAGCTCCAGCCGTTTGGCCGCGCCAAGGATCTGGCCGGCACGCGCCACGGCAAGGAAGATGCGGACGTCATCCCAGTTCATGGGGATGGTCCAGGTGACAATCGCCGCCGTTGCGTTCCGTGGCGCCCCCCTCTGTCCTGCCGGACATCTCCCCCTCAAGGGGGGAGATTGGCAG
>NZ_RZTB01000168.1:0-8497 GCF_003997735.1 Mesorhizobium sp. M7A.F.Ca.MR.148.00.0.0
ATATCGCCCTAATCGATGGCGGCTTCGTTCACGGGGTTACCGGTCAATCAGGCAACGGAAAGCGTCGCGTGCTGCTGAATTGCTTTTTCGGATTTGCGCGGCCAGATCTTGTTCTCTGGTGGACCTGAGTGGATGTCCCCGACCGCGGGTCATATCGGCCTGAGTGGGAGCGCCGCGGCGAACAGAAGCCACAAAAGCTCCTGAACCGTCTAGCAGGAGCGGGAAGTAGTCGGCGGTGGCCAGGGAGGCGCCGCCGACGTCGTCCTGATTGTGGGCGATACAGGTGCCGCCCCTCCGGTGTTCAGCTTTGATTGTGCCGATGACGGGCTCGACCGCGTGGCGGTTCCCTTGTCTCGCGATTCATTTCCGGTGTCATGTTCCACCTAGTGCTGAAAACTCCAACCTGGGCTTTGCGGCACGTTGTGCCAGGATGCGCCGGCTACTCAGGGCAGAAGAACTCTTCACCCCAGAACTGGGTATTCGGGTCTCTCCACCCAGGGCGCGCCAGCTCCTCATCCGACAGACTGAAGGTGTCTTCGGGATCATATCAGACGGCCATCAGCCGCATCGGAATTCGGCGGTTCGCAATTTGGATCACGTGAGACTGGGGAGCCAATTTACCGCAAATATGCACTTTTGAAAGGACGTCCAAATGTCTCCGGTGGAATTCACAGCGGGCGCTGCAAACGCCAGTCATTTCCGCAACACCGCTTCGGTCATTGATCGGACGCGAATGCATTTCGAACGGGCTCACCAACGTGGTCTCATGGGTGTTTACGGGCGGTCTTTAGAGGGGAGGGCGGTCATGATCACGGAGGGCGAGCGTCGAGGCGATACCATGGCCGACTACGTACGTTGTTGCTACCTCGGCTTGGACAATCATCCAGCTATCGTTGCAGGCGCGGTTGCCGCGATAAAGGAATACGGATCACTCCACTGGTCTTGTGCACGCACGCGCCTGAATTTCGGACTCGTTGGTGAACTTGAGGGATTGCTTTCCCAACTCTTTGGGGCGCGGATTATTACTTACTCGACGGTTATGATTGCCAACATGGGCGCACTGCCAATCATCGCCTCCGGACATTTAACGGGAGGTCAAAGACCTGTCATGGTGTTCGACCGTCTGGCACATGCCTCGCTTGCCTTTCATAAGCCAGTTGTGGCCGAGGAGACCCAAGTCGAGACAATTCCTCACAATGACCTCGATGCTTTGGAGCAGCTTTGCCGCAAGCATCCAATCGTCGCTTACGTCTGCGATGGCGTCTATTCGATGGGCGGCTTCGCGCCGATCGAAGGGCTTCTTGAGTTGCAGGAAAAGTATGGCCTTTTTCTTTACATCGACGACGCACACGGAATTTCACTATTTGGCGAAAGTGGCGAAGGTTTTGCGCGCTCGCAATTACCCAACGAGCTAGGTGAGCGCACGATCGTCGCGGCGTCCCTCGCCAAGGGCTTCGGCGCGTCGGGCGGCATGCTCATGCTGGGAACGGCATATCAAGAAGAGCTATTTCGTTGCTACTCCATTCCGCATGCCTTCTCGGCTTCGCCCAACGTTGCAGCTGTCGGTGCCGCTATGGCCTCGGCGAAAATCCACCGCACGAGCGAGCTCAGGGTTCGCCGAGATCAATTGATCGACCGCATCGCCCTGTTCGACGATCTCATCAACACAGATCAGCGAGGCGCTCCTCTGCCAATTCGCATGATTAATGTGGGCGATGAATTTGCGGCTATTGATTTCGCAGCACGCCTATTCGATGATGGCTTTTACACTTCCGTCACGTTCTTTCCGACGGTCGCTCGGGGCCATGCGGGCATACGCATCTGTCTTACAGCGAGTCACGATCTGTCAGACTTGGCGCGGCTCTGTAATAAGATTCAGATCCACGGACAATCCGTGTTTACCGCAACAGAGGAGCCTCACTGAACACCAAGAATTGTCAGTCGTCCGTGAACAACGAGATTAGTCAGGCTTCGAGTCCTCTCGGCTGACTGGGCTGCGATGAGAAGCCACAAAACCTGTGAACCAGTTGAGCAGGAGGGAGAAGTTGTAGCCGGCGGCGGCGTTGAGGGCGTCGCCCTGCTGGCCGGCGAGGAGTTGCGGCTCATCCGGTGCTCAGCCTTGATGTGGCCGATGCTCTATGGGCTTGCGAGCGTGTGGCCGCCATAGGGATTGCCGGGCAGCGCTTTTTGCATGCAGGGCGAACTGGCCGCCCGGACGCTTCAGCGTGGTGGCCACCGACACCTTCCCCCCGAACTCGTAGGGCATATGCGCCTTCCCTTGCCAATGCATTCCACCTCGTGCGCGTGCAGGCAGTAGATCTTGCGGACGCGCTGGCGCTGACGTTGCTGGAGAACGGTGGCGGCCTGGTAGAGCGGCCATTTGAAGAGCGCGTCCAGCCCCGCATTGCCGGCGATCTGGCGACCAATGTCGCGAATGGTCCGGCCGACATAGTCTTGAGCCTGCGCAGCGCCTTGTTGGCCCGCTTGAACTGCTTGGCGTGGGCATAGCGCTGGTGGCTGATCAGCGCCAGCTTGCCGACCCGCACATAGCTCTGGCGCAAATGGAGGCCCGTCCTCTTGGCCAGCCGCACCAGCCGCTCGCGCGCCCGGTGGATGAGCTTGGCGTCGGTCGGGAACATGACGTTCTTCGGCTGCACGGTGGTGTCGGTCCTCGGACTGATCCGGGGATCACCTGGCGCGTGTCGGCCGGCTTCATCGCCCCGGTCTTGACCGCAAGGCTGAGTCTCGCCTGCAACAGCGCCACGATCCGCTCCTCGCCCATGCGGCTGCGCCAACGCGTCATCAACGAGCGGTCGAACGGCAGCGTATGGCAAAAGAACGTCTCCCGGTGAGATACTGGAAATAGGGGTTCTCCACCCAGCGCTCGCACAGCACCTCGTCGGACAGGTTGAAGGTGTGCTTGAGGATCGCCAGCCCCGCCATCAGCCGGGTCGGCAGCGGCGGCATGCGGGGGCCGTCCGAATAGACCGCGCCAAAACGCTCCTCCAGCATCGGGCAGTCGATCGCATCCGCCAGCCGCACCAGCTCGTGCTTCATGCTGATGATCTGGTCGAGCCTGGAGCGGAACAGGTCCTGCTCTCCCGTCTCGCGCTTCTCGCGTGGCCCCGACATTCGCCGTCCCTCGATTCGCCCGCCGCCGGCCGAGCGAATCACGTTTCGGTTACAGCGTCTATGAAGCGCCCCGCCCACTTGTCTGATTCTAGGAAGGCAGACTATGTACAAAGGGCCGATTCAATTTGAATTCTAGAACAATCGTCATGCCACTCCATATGTAGCAAACCATTTAGTATGCGAAGGATGCGACACTTCCCGCTCTCGGGACTGGTCAACATGAGCTGAAAAAGGAAGGCTGCGACTTCGCAAAGCCCGGCGTGAGACTGGGCTGCTTGCGGAGCCGTCATGCCTTTGATCATCTTGTCGCAAAAAGAGCTGCCGCTCACGACCGCATCGCTCTCGGCGAATCAAAGAGCACGGAAAACGTGTATCGGATCGGGCACACTCACCATCGTAAGCTGCCATGACAGGTCGAATGTTCGCAAGTGCGACCTCGGCAAGCTGCGAGGTGGCGACCTTTACGTACAATGGCGTTGTGTTGATGCTTCGGTGCCCTAGAAGATCGATGACCTCGTTGACCGGCCTTCACTGCTTGACGAGCTGGGTAGCAAGACTGTGGCGCAGGAGATGCGCACCTGCGACTCGCCCGAGTTCAACCCCGCCATGTCGCAAACGCGCATTTGAATGCTGCCACGGGCGGCGTGAAGGACAGGAACAGATACGGACTATCCACCTTCGGTCGAGCGCGCAGGACGTAGTCGGCGAGCGCGGCGCCGGTCTCCTCGAGCGGCGGCGCCACCCGATCCCGCTTGCCCTTGGTGCGCCGGACCGATACCTCGCCAGCACGCCAGTCGATATCCTGCAGCTGAATGGCGCGTAGCTCACCGTTGCGAATGCCCGTCGTGGCGAGTAGCAGCAGGGCTCGATCGCGGATGTCGACGGGCGTCGTTGCGCCGATCGCATCGATTGTCGCCGAAGGTCATCCCATGAAGACGCGGCGGCAAATGCGCCAAACCGCTTTGATGGGTCCGCGGCTTCGGTGCCGGCGAAGCCCTCCGCCTCTACCTGCTGGCCATCCAGGCCCAGAAGCAACTGGTCCTCGGGCAGGCCCTCCGCCCTTGGCCCGAAGCGATAGCGCTGCAACTCCTTGATGATTTGGCGGAGCCTCTCATTCTCCGCACGCGCGGCCAGAAGCATCGCCTGAAGCCAAAACCTCGAGGCGTTGACGGCTGAGCACGTCCTCGCTGCTGTCGAGCATCCGCTGTCGCTATCGGCCACCACCTCCCGCCAATGAGGCGTCCTTGGAACGACGCGGCCGAGATCCTGTCATGGTGGCCTTCGGATGTGAGAAGTCGCCGCCGTGCGCGTGATGCCAGGGCTCGCTTGGCTTGACCACGGCCCTGTCCGAAGGCAGCCTGTTCCAGGCGTTCGCCATGGCCCCTAGTGCAGCAGGTCCGTAAGTTCGCGCATGCGCAGAATGTGCGGGAGTGGCCGGCGCCGCGTCCTTCGTCACTGAATGGTTTGTGCCGCCGGCCGACAGATTAAGAGGGGGCGAACTCACCGCCGTTGACATCGATGATGGCGCCGTTAATGAAGTCGGAATCCGAGCGAACAAGAAACTTAATGACGCGGCTGATGTCTTCGGGCCTGCCGAGCCGGCCGATCGGGATCCGCGCGAGTGCAGCGCGGTTTCCGGGCCTCTCGGGCGGTCCCGTCATATTGCTTAAGACACGGCCAGGGCAGATCGTGTTCACCGTGATACCAAGCCCGGCGTATTCGCTCATGATCGACCGGGCGAGCCCTGCAAGCGCGCTCTTCGAGGCAACGTAGCTCGCTCCGGCGATCTTCGGCTGCGTACGCGCCGCGAGTGAACTGATCAGGACGATACGGCCTTGCCGGGCTTCCGCCATACCGGGCAACACCTCGCGGCAACAGAGGAAGGCGCCCGTGAGGTTCACCCGGATAACATCATCCCATTTGGCAAGCGGCATATGGCCGAGAGCGACACGCTGATCGTTTGGACCTTTCGGCGAGTAGCCAGCATTGCAGACAAGCGCGGATACCGTTCCCCACCGCTCGCGGACATTGGCGAAGAACCGGCAGACGCCGCGTTCGTCACGGAGGTCGACCGTGTCGGCGTGGATATTCCAAGCTGGAAAACGGGCGCGTAGATCGACAGCGGCAGCCTCCACCCGCTCTCTCGTCTGGCTGAAGAAAGCGACGCGCCAGCCAGCGTCGATTAGATGCGCGACGGTCGCAAACCCGATCCCGGTTGCCCCGCCGGTGACGACCGCAACGCCCATTGATTTGGTGTTTTCTGTCGTCATCAAACGGAACCCACGTCGCGCACGACGTTCTGGTCAACCGCGCCGCCGAAAAGGGAAAGAGCAGGATGGGCGTTGGGGGCGGCGACGACCTTGACTAGCCACGGCCTTTCAGAGGCGAGCGCCTCGAGAGCAGGCCCTATGTCGTCCGGTACCCTGACGACGGTCGCGCCGCAACCGCACGCCCGGGCGATTGCTGCGTGGTCGACTGGAGCGAAATGGCAGGCGCTCGTACAGGGTCCTAACGGCATTGCTTCGGCATGCCTTTGGAAGCCGAGCACGCCATTCTTTAGCACGATTACGACGACGGACACGCAGTTGCGTACCATCGGCGCGGCGGCGCCACAGGTCGATGTGTTGGAGGATTTGACAAAGAGCGTTGATCGTGACCGCAGCATGGACCACGAGGCACAGCGCCTCGTAGGTGCAACCGACCTCGGTTGGATCGACGCCGATATGGATGTTGCACGCGCCAGGCGTGATCTGGCGCCAACTGTCTGTTCCATTCTGGTTGGTGCGCGTTCCGACAGGCTCGCCTTGAAAGCCTCCGGAAGTGATGGCACGAGGATGGCCGCGGGCGGCCCGTTTTGGGTGGTAACCACTGCAATCCTGCTTAAGACGCGTTCAAAGTCGTCTGCCATGGCGCCCCCCATCTTCTCCTGCCGGTAGGCGAGCTGGCGGGATGCCAATCGTACCGCAGGCGAGGAGGACGGCAGACGGCAGGCTCTGGCCAAACAAGGGCTTCAACGCACGCGCGATCGCCTGTGCGACGGTTTCTTCCATGATCTAACCCGTGATAGTGTCGAGGAGCGCCGCGCGCTGAATTAGGAAGCGGTCGAAAGCATTTGCGACGAAGGCGATCTCATCCTCCCCCATCGGTGTTGAGAGGCAAGCGGCGGCCGCTTTGGGCAGAATGATGCCTTCCGTGGCGAAGAAGCGAGTTAATTCCGTCATCACGGCCACCTCCTGTAGGGTAAGGAAACTTTCTCGGAACTCTCGCGGCGGCTTGCGCCGCGGGTGAAGGCGAAAGAGGGAAGTGGCTCCAGTGACGCTGAAAGGGGCGCCGTGCCGCGCGATGATGCGTTCGAGCCCGTTTCGCAGTTTGTCCCCCAGCCGCTCGAGGTAATCGAAGGCAGCGCGGTCGAGGGCTTCCATCGCGGCGAGTCCTGCTGCCATCGAGAGCGGATTGGCTGAAAAGGTGCCGCCCTGCGGCAGAGCAGGACCGCCTGATGCGGCCTCGAAGACTGCCATCACCTCGCTGCGGCCTCCGATCGCGCCGATGGGGAGCCCGCCGCCAATGATCTTGCCGAGCGCGAAGAGATCGGGGGCGAGCCCATAGAGCGCAGAGGCGCCTTCGTAACCCTGTCGGAGGTTGAGAACCTCGTCGCTGATAACAAGGATACCGTGACGACGGGCCGTCTCTTGGATGGCGGATACGAAATCCGGCGTGGGCGAAATGAGCCCACTGCGGCTCGGCATGGGATCAACGAGGACGGCTGCGAGACGCCCTGCATGTTCCGTGATCAGCCGGCGCGCGCCCTCGGCGTTGTTGAAGCGCAAAATCACAACGTCATCGAGCACAGCTGGCGGCATGCCGCGATAAGAAAGAGTGGGCGCGGGATGTTCGGGATCGCCCCACGTTTGAGGCGTTGCAGCCTGGCTGACCTCGACCCAGTCGTAGGCGCCGTGATAGGCTCCCTCGATCTTGGCAATGGCGGGACGTCCCGTGAACGCCCGCGCCGCCTTAATCGCAAACATGACCGCCTCGGTACCGGTATTGACGAAGCGGATGCGGTCAAGATGCGGAATTCGGGCGCAGAGAAGCTCAGCAAGATCGATTTCAATCTCGGTCGGGTTGGCGAAGCAGCATCCGCTTCTGAGCTGCTGCGTCACGGCCTCGATCACGGGCGGGAAGGCGTGGCCATGGATGAGGGTCGTGAAGTTGCCGTTGAGGTCTAGGAGACGACGGCCATCAACGTCGACAAGAAACGCACTCTCTCCGTGATGCATGTAGCGGGGAATGGGATCGCGCTCGATAGTGATCCGCGTGGTGCCGTCCGGGAAAACCCTGCGCGCCCGGCCGAAAGTCTCGGCAGAACGGGGTCCGACGAGCGGAGGGGGGGGCAGGGCTGGTTGCTCTAACACCGCGGCTATCCTCTTGCTGTGGCCTGGGAATTACTCGCGCGACATAGCCGCCGCAAAAAATCAGAAGACAATTGTCCACCGCAGATAAGTTCAATTGCCTAGAGGTTCCCAGAAACAAAATTAGGTATCATTCACTTTGCGACGACCGCACTTGATTTTGCACTACAAGTTTCCTCTTCAATAGCTTCCCCTGGTGCGGCGACTTGAGGGGCTGATGATTGTCTTTGTTCACGGAAATGGAGAGATCGACCAACTGATTAAGTTCACCGCACGCTGAATTATCGCCTCGGTCCGGACACGGTCGGGTGAAGCGGCTATGACATGTCCCATGCGATCTCGATAGTCGCCTTTCCTCACGATAGGGGTATTGGGCTCGACACAAAATTGCACCTCTGCGACACCCGGTACAGCAGCAGCCTGACTGCCGCCATGGATCCAATCGACGATGCCATCACGGTCAGGAATTAGGACCCGGACGGCCACAATGTGTGAATGCCTTCTGCGCAAATCCCATTCGTGGCCGACGGCAAGCTTGATGTGTTCGGTGATAAGATCGACTCCATAAGCCAGCCGAACCAATTGAGAACCCGTCCCGCCCAAAAGTCGCGGATTCACTTCAATGACGACAGGGCCAAGCTTCGTCCACCGGAGTTCAACATTCGTGGGACCCCAGCCAAGGCCGAGAATTCGCAAGCAGCTCAGCGAAACGTCGGCGATTCGCTCGTGCTCGTCATCTGTCAGCGAGGCTGGCTGGGTGCCGCTATGAAAGACGAAATGCGGTGGGGGGCCGTAGTCAGCGGCGGCAATCGCAACGACCTCATTTCCCATTATCTGAGCGATATAATGCGGACCATTCGCGTATTCTTCAACAAGTATCCTCGGCGAAGATCGCCAAATGTGCTTCCCACCCAATAGGTAGGTGGTATGTTCGGCTAACTCATCGACGGTGCTGC
>NZ_RZTB01000169.1:0-7875 GCF_003997735.1 Mesorhizobium sp. M7A.F.Ca.MR.148.00.0.0
ACGATCCGGTAGCTGCTCATCATGATGCCGATCGGGATCGCCATGACGGCGGCCAACACGAACGCAATCCAGACACGGGTGGTCGAGACCGCGACGTGCCACAGCAGGTTCTGCTCGGTCAGCATCGTCCACAGCGCGACGACGACACGGCTCGGCGACGGCAGGAACTGCGGCGCAATGATGCCCGCGCGCGCCGCCAGCTCCCACAGGGCAATAACGAGCGCAGCCGCAGCGACACTGACGGCAAACTCCAGCATCGGCGATCCGCGACCGCGGAAGACGAACAGGCTGCTGAACAAATCATTATCCCCGGATGATCGAAAGAACGGTCGTCACCGGCGGTAAGCCGGAATGACATCGCTGCCGACAGCCGAGACAAGCTGCCGGCCCGGCCGCGCGGCCGCTATTTCGCCGGGATCTTGTTGATCGCCGAATTGTCGATCTGGTCGGCCGCCACCAGTTTGTTGTCGGCGGCGCCGTTCTCCAGATTAAGATCCATCACCGTGTCGAATATCCCGTGCAACGTGCCTTTTTCTCCCGGCTTGCCCATGTAGGCCAGGGATTCTGCAAGCGTCGTGTAGGACAGGCTGGAGTTGACGATGTCGGTCACTTCGGCAGGCGTCAGGCCGAAATGCTTGGACGCCATGTCGGCGAATTTTTCCGGCTCGGCCTTGATGAAATCGATCGCCTCATAGATGCAGCCGAGAAATTTTGCGTATTTGTCGGGGTTCGCCTTGAAGTCGTCGTTGCGGGCGATGATCGCGTCGATGATGATGCCGCGATGATCCTTGGACGAGATCAGCATGCGGGCACCGGTGCGGGTCGAGGCCTTCAGCGCCTGCGACATGAACGGTTCGTAGGTCGCGATCGCGGCGATCGATTCATCGACGAAAACCGCGCCCGTATCGGCCGTCGCGATGTCCTTGATCTGAAGATCCTTCAGCGACAGGCCGGCCTGCTTCAACTCCATCTGCAGCAGTAGGCGCGAAGGGATGTTGGGCTCGGCCGCGACGACCTTGCCCTTGAGATCGGCAACCGACTTGATCTTGTCATCGGTGATGACGCCGTCGCCGCCGACGGATTCGTCGATCGTGCCGATGATGATGCCGGGCGTCGAAGCATCGCGCGGGCGCCCCTGATATTCGCCGACCGAGCGCATCTGCATCTCGATGTCGCCGCGCGCCATCGCCGCCATGACGTTGGTCAGGTCGTCCTCGAACTTGATGCTGACATCAAGGCCCTTGGCGGTGAAGCAGCCAAGGTCGCTGGCGATATGGACAGGCGCAAATCCCAGCCATGTCGGCGCTAGGATGCGGATCTGGTCGGCGCTGAGGGCGAGCTGCGAACTGGTGAGCAGCAGGGCTGCGGACAAGGCGGTGCCGAGTAACGGTTTCATGATTGTTCCCCAATTTTGTTCAGTACAGGCTCGCGATTTCAGACATTGATGTAAATGAGTTTATTTAGAACGATACATCGAATAACATCGATGCTTCGTTCTGTGCATCATGGGGAATGGCATGCGCCGGCTGGACAATATCGATATCCGCCTGCTGCGCGTTTTCGTGGCGCTGGCCGATTCAGGCGGGTTCGCCGCTGCGCAAATCACGCTCAACCTGTCACAGCCGACGCTGAGCACGCATCTGGCGGAACTGGAGAAACGCATCGGTGCCCAGCTCTGCCATCGCGGGCGCAAGCAATTCCGCCTGACCGAGGTTGGACAGGCAACCTACGATGCGGCGCAGAAGCTGTTCCGCGACCTTGATGATTTCGGACATCGCATCAATGCAGCCAGCGGCAGCCTGTCGGGCCGCTTGCGGGTTGGCACGTCGGATGGGGTCTTCACCAGTGGCGAACTGGGTATCCAGCACGCGCTCAGCCGCTTCATGGGGCCCGATTCCGACGTCTTCATCGACCTTTCGGTGGGTACGCCGTCAGAACTCGAGCAACAAGTTGCCGATGGCGGTCGCGACGTTGTCATCGGGCCGCTGTCGCAGAAAGCGCCTGGGGTCGTCTATCGCGACTATTGCGGCGAACCGCATCTTCTCTATTGCGGCCGCCGGCATCCGCTCTTTGCGATGCCCGATTCAAGGATCGATCAAGGCGCCGTCGATGCCGCGCGGTTCTCGGTGCGCAGCTATCGACATTTCGACGACCTCTACCTGGTCGGCCATCCCAGGGCGAGTGCATCGGTCGTTCACATGGAGGCGCAGTTGATGCTGATCCTGTCGGGCAACTTCATCGGCTTTCTGCCGTGCCATTTTGCCGATCCCTGGGTCGCGGCCGGAGACATGCGGGCCATCAAGCCAAGGGCCTATTCGTTCAGTTCCATACACCGCGTCGCCTATCGCAAGACCGACGCGCAGCGCTCGCTTGTTCAGGCGTTTCTCGGTGCATTGTTCGATGCAACGCCCGTGGCGGGATAGGGAGACATGCAAGCGCGCCACCGGCGAAGATCACAAAGGGGTTTGCAGGGCCTGCAATGACCGCGTCATGTTTTCCCTGGCCTGCGGTTCGAAGCGCTGGCGAAACTCTTGCGTGTGGAAGATGTGCGGGCGGGCGAGGAAAGTCTTCAGGACCGCACTGCGTCCGGCCCGCCACATCGGCTCCTCCACCCAGTGGTACTCGCGCCGCACGGCGCGCTCATAGGCGTCGAAGGCGTCCGGCGCGGCTCCCAGGATCGACAGGTCCATATCCAGGAAAAGACTTGCGTCCCGTGTGGCCGCCGCGTCTTCGAACGGCGGCACCTGGTGCGTGGCGGTGGCGACGATCATTGCCGAGATGCGGTTGAGGCGTGAAGGATTTGCGCGGCCCGCCAGCTTTTTCTCGGCAAGGGCAGCACTTTGCGCCTCATTGTCCTTGGCCTTGCTGTCATAGACGGCATCGTGGAACCAGATCGCCGCTTCGATCGCCTCGGGGTCGCCGAGCAATTCTCGACAGTCGCCAGCGAGCGCCAGCATCGCCTCGATATGGGCAAGGTTGTGGTAGTGGCGGCCCTGTGCCCGGTAGAGCGCCGAAAGCTCGCTTTTCAGCGCGTCGTCGATCAAGGGTTCGTTTTCCATGGCTGCTTGAATTCCCGCGAACCAAATCCATTTGACAAAGCACTAAGGAAAATTGAGTTCAATCGTGCTATGATCTGGCTTATATGTGCGGCCAGGCAACAGGCAAGCACAACAGGCAAGCCAGGCAGGACGCAGGACGAGACGGCGATGAACAGCATCAGCATTTCCCGACACAGCGCATTGAAGCCGGTCGATCCGATCTGGCGTTCGATCCGCGACGAGGCCATGGAGGCTGTCAACCGCGACCCGCTGCTCGCTGCATTCCTCTATTCGACCATCCTCAACCAGGACAGCCTGGAAGAAGCAGTCATTCACCGGCTGGCCGAGCGGCTGGCGCACCAGGACATCGGCTCCGACCTCATCCGCCAGACGTTCAAGTCCATGCTGGCCGACGACAAGGAGTGGCCGACGACGGTGCGTGTCGACATCCAGGCCTATTATGATCGCGATCCGGCTTGCGACCGCTTCATCATGCCTGTGCTCTATTTCAAGGGTTTCCACGCCATACAGACTCATCGGCTGGCGCATTGGCTTTGGAACCAGGGGCGCAAGGATTTCGCGCTCTATCTGCAGAGCCGCTCGTCCTCGGTCTTCCAGACCGACATCAACCCGGCCGCCCGCATCGGCAAGGGCATCTTCATCGACCATGCCACCGGCCTCGTGGTCGGCGAGACCGCTGTCATCGAGGATGACGTGTCGATCCTGCATGGCGTGACGCTGGGCGGCACCGGCAAGGCCGGCGGCGACCGTCACCCCAAGATCCGCTATGGCGTGCTGATCGGCGCCGGCGCCAAGATCCTCGGCAACATCGAAATCGGCCATTGCTCGAAGATAGCGGCCGGCTCGGTGGTGCTGTCGCCTGTGCCGCACAACAAGACGGTTGCCGGCGTGCCGGCCCGCGTCGTCGGTGAGACCGGCTGCGATCAGCCGTCGCGCCAGATGGACCAGCTTCTGCCGTCGCAGACGATGGATCAGGTCGTCAGCTTCGACATCTGATTTTCACGGCGCCGTCGTCTGCTGCCGGATTCCGGCCGCGGGCAGGAGCGGGTGGTTGTCTCGCCTTATCAGGCCGCTTGCCTTTACATCGCCATTGTCGACGTGCCAGAAGCGCGTTCGAACGAGCAAGCCCGATGATCGGAGAAGACTGTTGAAGCCGGACGAAATCAGAAAGCTGGACGCCTATTTCAAGCGCGTCTTCCAGAACCCCAAGCTCGAGGTCAAGGCACGGCCGCGCAAGGACGATTCGGCCGAGGTCTATGTCGGCGACGAATTCCTCGGCATCGTCTTCAAGGACGAGGACGACGGCGATTACAATTTCTCGATGGCGATCCTCGACATCGATCTGGCCTGAGCCAGCGATTTTGCGCTCGGCCGGCTCCGCCTCGAATGCGGCCGGCCGGCCGCACCTTCCGAGGCTTTCTTACTGTCCTGTTTTCAGGACGCGCCCGGCTTCAGTGGCGATTGCCGCGTCGAGCGCCTGCCAATCGCCCAGAAACTCCCTTGGGAAGCGATAGGTGAGGCTGAGCTCGTCGCCGACCTGGATGTCGCGCTCGCAAGGCGCCAGCGATTGCTCGGCACTCGGCCCGCTCAGGCAACGGGCCACGAACGGCTCCTTGCCGGGGCGATTGCCGACAACCAGCACCTCGTTCAGATAGCCTGATTTCTCGTTGAAACCATAAATCATCGTGCCGCCAGGCCCGGCAATGCCGGGTTGGGTGATCAACGCGCTGTAGATCGGCGCGAAGCGGCCACTCATGTCACGCGACATCATCTGCTGTTCGAAGGACAGGAAAACGATGCTTTTGGCTGTCCCCGTATGGTTGAAATCATCCCGCGCGGCCTCGCTGTAGCCGTCCATCTGGGGATAGCGCAGATAGAGGTCGAGCCGCGAGGCGATGCCGTCGCGCCGGGCCTGGGCGAAACGGATGGCGTTGGCCGGGACCGTGATGACATTGTTGCCGATCACCACCTGGTGCATCGTTGCGTCGTCGGTGTATCCGGCCATGGCGATCGAATGGCCAAACCATTTGCCTGCAAGGCTGATCGCTGCTGAAAGCAGGGCCAGCGCCGCGAATCCGTAGAGCACCCGCTTCATCAGCCTGGAATCGACCACAGTGAGTTCGTTGGCGAGCGCTGCCTGCTTCATCTCAGTCCTCGGATCTCGGGCCGTCCGTCCGCCTCCAGTGTCCCTGGGCGGCACACATCGTTCGGCACGGCTCTTGCAGCCTGCATGGAACGACTGTGCAATTTCATGGTAAATGGAAAGTTAAGATGGGACCGCTGGAACTCACACTCTTTGCTTTTGCCGTCGGGTTGACGGCCTGCGGGCTGGCCGGATCGGCTATGGAACTGGTGTCGGGCCGCAAGGTCGCCTTCACCGAACCCTATGTGTCGCCGTCACATGTCTTGCGCTCGCTGCTCGCCACCGCCTGTGCCGGACCCTTCATGCTGGTCAACGATGCCATCGATGCCCGGCGTCAGCGCCGCATTTCAACGTTGGCGCTGATGTCCTGCGGCTGCACGGCAATTGCGTGGACCTTGGCGCTGGGCGTCGTCGTCCTTGCCATTGCCTCATGGACGGTCCGTCTCCTAGGGTCCGAGCTGCCAGGCTGAGACGATTCGGAGACCAGAAATGCCGCTTTATGCGATCGATGGAACAGAGCCCAGCTTCGCCGATGCGGACTCGAATTGGATCGCGCCCGATGCGACGCTGATCGGCGACGTCAGGGTCGGACGCAATGCCGGCTTCTGGTTCGGCACCGTCATCCGCGGCGACAATGAGCCCATCGTCATCGGCGCCGACACCAATGTGCAGGAACATACTGTCATGCACACCGATCCCGGCTTCCCGCTGACGATCGGGGAAGGCTGCACGATCGGCCACCGCGCCTTGCTGCATGGCTGCACGATCGGTGACAACAGCCTGATCGGCATGGGCGCCATCGTGCTGAACGGCGCGAAAATCGGCAGAAATTCTCTGGTCGGCGCCGGTGCGCTGGTCACCGAAGGCAAGGAATTCCCGGACAATTCGCTGATCGTCGGTTCACCTGCCAAGGCAATCAGGGTGCTGGACGACGCAGCCGTGGCCAGGCTACGCGGCTCGGCGGCGCATTATGTCGCCAACGGCAAGCGCTTCAAGGCGGGGTTGAAGAAGGTTTGAGGCCAGCCTGGCATTTGCTGGCGGTGGTTTCGTCGCGCCCCAACTCACTGTCCGTCAGTTGCGCCCGGCCATCGCATCGCGCAGCAAGGAAGCACCGCCTTCAAAGCCGGCAATCTCGGCTTCCTCGACCGCGGTCCTGTAGTCATCGATGCGGGTTTCGAGCACCGGGTCGGCGCCCGCCGCCAAAAGCAGGCCGATCGCATCGACACTGCGGATGGCCACCGAATAGTGCAGCGGAGTCCAGTCGTTGACGCCCCGCATGTTGGGGTCGGCGCCAGCTTCGATCAGCACCCGCACGATGTCCAGCCTATCGGCGCGATCGGTGGACAGCGCCGCAATGATGGACGGAAACCCGCCATGATCCCTGTAATTCGGATCCGAGCCCGCATCGAGCAAGGTCGAGATGAAGCCGACGGAACTCCAATAGATCGCATACTCCAGCGGATGCCCGAGGCCGAGCTCGAAAGGCATGCGCTCGTCGAACCAGCGGGAAGAGCCGCCCAACGCCACGCCGAGGCCCTCGAAGTCGCCGGCCTTGAAGGCATCGTCGATAGCCTTGAACAGGCGATGGCGCTCGCATCGATCTTCCGGGATTTCCGACATCGCTGTGATCCAGAAGGCGAAACCATCGGCCTATAGTGCCCCGATCTTCCGGGCGTGGGAAGGCGGGACGATTCGACTGAATGAGATTGGGATCTTCCAGCCTACCGCAGGCTGATTGGTTTTCGAACGGCCTTCGCCAGAAATGGCGGAGCCGGCCCGGGGACGGGGCCGGCTCCTTTCACCCGGTCGTTGGGGACGGGGAGGGTGGGGACTCGACCGGGTTTCTCCTGAAGCGCCTCGCATTTACGCGGCGCGCTTGAGCTCTGTTCTAGCGGACGCTGGCGACCGCGTCGGAGCGGCCGTCATTGATCGTCACCCAAACGCCGGAATTCTGGTCCGACTGGCGCTTGAGATAGGTGTAGTCGGTGTCCGTCCAGGACAGGACCTTGGTTTCCAGATTGTCGAGGATGAATTCTCCAAGGCTCGTGCGCACGGTCAGCACCGCGTGGCCGTCGCCATTCGGCTGGCGCGCCACCGTCATCAGCAGATTGCCGGCCGGCACGCCCGCATCCATCAACTCGCGGCGCTTTTCCAGCGCGTAATCCTCGCAATCGCCATAGCCATTGGCCGGATAGGCCCAATATTCCTCGACACCGTAGTTTTCCATATCGGTGCGCGGCTTGATGCGGGTGTTGACCGAATTGTTGATGTTGACGATCGTCGCCCACAGTTTGCGGGTCAGTTCGACCGGCGCACCCCTGGGGGTCCGTTCGCTGCATTCGCCAGGACTGCGCTGGCAGAACTCATAATGGCCAACAGGCTGGGTGGTGCGTCCGCCGGTGTGCATATAGGCCGGTCCCGCGGCATATGCTGATCCCCAAGCGGAAAGCTGCATCGCCATTGCCACCAGCAACAGCTTGCCCCTCGTTTTCTTCATTGTTGTAGTCTCCCCGTTCGAAGGAGACATTGCCACATGTGGATTTATTTGACGCAAAAGCTCGAAGTAGATTTTGAGTAAAACTCCAGTAGAATAAACGTAAAATTTGAATCGTTTGAGTATTAATTCGTTTGGATTTTGAGGCGCCAATCTCGACGCGCGGAGGGCTGCCAAAC
>NZ_RZTB01000016.1:0-87892 GCF_003997735.1 Mesorhizobium sp. M7A.F.Ca.MR.148.00.0.0
CCGCCGAACCCGCCGCCAGACCCGCCTCATAGACCTGGTCATGCGCGCCGGCCGGGTTGCCCTGGTCAACGACGATCTGCGGCACGTCGTTGGTGCCGTTGATGGTGATGGTCAGCGTTGCCGTATCGGTGTCGCCGTCGGCATCCTTCATCGTGTAGTTGAAGGTCTCGGTCAGCGTCTGGCCGGCGTCCAGCGCCTGCACCGCCGGATCGGCATTGTTGAGCGTGTAGGTGTAGGTGCCGTCGGGATTGGCAACGAAGGTGCCGTGTGCGCCCGTCGTCGAGCCATCCCAGCTGACGAAGCTCGTCGGCGTGTCGGCGCCCGGCTGGTTGTTGGCATGAAGGTCGTTGGTCAGCACATTGCCGTTGACCGGCGAGAGCGCGTCTTCGCTGATGCTGTTGGTGTCGTTGACCGCATTAGGCACGTCGTCGACGATGTCGATGACGATGGCCGCCGGGACGGACGACAAGGTGCCGTCCGAGACAGTAAGCGAGAAGCTGTCGGTCTCGGTGACTGCCGGAACGTCCGTGGTCGTGCTGGTCAGTGTGTACTGATAGGTCGCAACGCCGGTTGCCGGGTTATAGCCGGTAATCAGCAGCGTGCCGTGGTCGCCCTGGAAGGCCGAACCGTTGAGGCTGCCGATGGCAACCGTGACGCCGCCGATGGTGACGGTCTGCACATCGTCGAGCCCGTCGGCGTCCGACACCGTGAAGGTGCCTGTTGCCACCGTGCTCCCGTCGCCGGCCGCCGAACCCGCCGCCAGACCTGCTTCATAGACCTGGTCATGCGCGCCAGCCGGGTTGCCTTGGTTGACGACGACCTGCGGCACGTCGTTGGTGCCGTTGATGGTGATCTCGACCGTTGTCGTCGAGGTATCGCCGTCGCCATCGGTCAGGGTGTAGGTGAACGTGTCCGTCAGATGCTGGCCGCTGGTCAGCGCCTGGACCGCCGCGGCGCCGTTGTTCAGCGTGTAGCTGTAGTGGCCGTCTGCATCGATCGTGATCGAACCGTAGCTGCCCGCCACGGCCGAACCGACATGGCCCGAGGCCGATGCAACCGTGCCTGCCTCGACGCCCGTTACCGTCGCCCCGTCCGCACCCCTAACGTCGGCAACGCCGTCCGTCACATTCGCGTCCGCGCCGCCGCTGGCCGTAATGACATTGCCGTCCGCGACCGTCGCACCGTCTTCCGTCACGCTGTCCGTATCGGCAACCGCCGTCGGCGCGTCGTCGACGATGGCGACGGCAAAGGTCGTGCTGGCCGAATCGCCGTCAACATCCGTGACTGTGATGCTGAAATTGTCCGGAACCGTGTCGTTGGGATCGAATCCGTTCGTCTGATTGGGATGAGCGACTGATTCGGTGACCGTGTAATTGTATTCGATGGCACCGGTGCTCGGATTGAAGGAGACGATCGTCAGATAGCCATACTCCCCCGGGATTTGCTGGTTGACGCTAGTGACGGTGACGCCATTGATGACGATCGACCCAATTCCATCAGGCGCGTCGATGCTGATCGTTCCAGTGCTGGACGTTTCATTGTCGGTCAGCGCTTCGCTGCCCGGAGATTGCGCCCCACCGCCGTCAAGACCGGCTTCACTGGCCGCTTCGGTCGGGGCAAGCAAGGACGTGGCCGTCACTGAAACCTGCCTGTCGACGATGGACGGGAACAATTCGCGCCGCTCCAGGAGTCCGAACTGCAAGGCAGTCGGCGGCAGCAGCGCCGACAGGTCGAACCCATCGCCGATGCCGCCGGGGGGAACCGAGAAATCTCCGCCCGCGCTTGAATTCGAACCGCCCGGACCGGCCGACATGGAACCGTCGGCGCCGAAGGCGACATCGACATGGCTGGCTTCAAGCGCCGCCAGCAGCGCGACGCGCGGCACCTCGACGTCGCCAATGATGAAGGTCGGCACGTTCAGGGCGCCGTCCTTGATCACGATCACCGAGCCGTCGGCCTGTTCGAGCAGAAGGTTTTGTCCGTCGACCTTGATGTTGTCGATGGAGGCGTTGGCCGGAAGCCTCACCACATGGCTGGCGTCGGCTACATATTCGTGCGGCGCAGCTGCCGGCGGCGCCTTTGCTTCCGCGGGCGCTTCTGGCTTGACAGGCGCTCCGCCGCCGACATCGACTGGCACCGGTTCGGACGCTGCCGGCGCGGCCGCTGCGTCGAATCCGCTTGCGCGACCCGCATCTCTGCCGGCGATGTCTGATCGCCGTGTTCATTGGACGCGGAATGCTCGTTCAAGGAAGCCGAAAAGCTGTCCAACTCGATATTGTTCGTCATGGCTGAAACCCCTCCGATATTTACCGGATAGAGACAGCGGCCACTTCTACTTTGCAACTGCCCCCTAATCTATTTCATATATTATGATATGCATTGCCCGGCATTTTTTACACGTGGTAAACCGCTACAATATAACCTGTTATATGTAGGTTTCTGGAGACCTCCTTGACGGATAGCTGGTCGGCAATTTTCCGGTAAACCAAAGTATAAATTTGAATAAAATTTTAAGCAAAATGGATAAGGACAGTTGCTGGATATTTATCCACCTTCCTTTCCAATAATTTGAGACAAGATTGGTAGCGTCCACAGTCAAAGGTGGGCGTTATGAAAAAGCAAAAATCAGTTCCGGGAAAAACCCGGCTCCAGATGCTCCTGCTGGCAATCGGGCTTGTCGGCCTGGCGGGGCCGTCCTTCGCGAGCGATATCGCCGCACCCGGCTGGCCTCCGGAGAAGGTCCAGACGCCACCCAGCCTCGGCGGTGTTTCGCTGGCGAGGCCTCAGCCCTGGCAGCCTGCGGGCGCTTACCGGATCGGTCTGGTCACCGGCAGCTATGGCCCAGATGTTGGCCGCGGGGATGGCTCGTCAACGGCGCGAGATGACGCCGGGATAGATCCGCTGCAGACCGCGTCGATCATTCCGGGGGTCTTCGGATCGGTTGCCTTGTCCATGCGCAATTTTCCCGTCGCGGCTCGCTGGGCGCCCGTCTACCGGGCAATCGCCGCCTGTTCGGCAGGCAGCCCCTGCGAGCACAAGAGCGCGGCTTTTGCCGGCATGATCGCCGCCGCACAAGGCAAGGGGTTCAGCGAGAAGCTGTCCTTCGTCAACAGCAGCGTAAATCGCCTGATCGCCTACAGGAAAGACAGCGTCGTCTACGGCAAGCTCGACTATTGGGCGAAGCCTTCGGAGATTCTCGAGCGGCGAGCCGGCGATTGCGAGGATTTTGCCATCCTCAAGATGACAGCCCTGCTGAGGGCCGGCATTCCCACGCAGAGCATGGCGCTTGTCGTCCTCCAGGATCGCAAGAGAGGCTTCTTTCACGCAGTGCTGTCGGTGAGCACAGGCAGCGGCACCTTCATTCTCGACAGCCTCGGCAACACTGTCGTGCGTGACAGCGATCTTCCGGATTACGTTCCGCTCTATTCGTTCAGCACGGACCGGGCCTGGATCCACGGTTCAAGACCGGGCGGAGCCCAGATGGCCGACATCAAGGGCGGTTTCGCAACCGTCGCACCCGGCGAAGGCTTTCAGCCATAGGTTCGCCAGCATTGGCGATGCATCCAGAGCAACTCCGGTAAGTGTAACGGTGAACTGCTCTAGCCGCCGAAGACGAACGCCATCAGCAGCTCCGGCTCGAGCACCGGAGCCCGCACCGCATTCAATTGTCCCCGGTATCGACGGTCGCCCGCGCCGATGACAAAACCGGTGGCCACCGGCGATTCGCCATTGGCGTCGAGCCGCGCGAATATGTCGGACACATTGAGGTCCAGCGCCAGCTTGAGATCGTGGCGTGCATCATCGCTTGGGGCGATCGGCAATTGACGTTTGACCAATTGCTGGAACGGCGCGTTGAACGACAGGATCTTCTTCGACGAAGCCAGGGCAAAGGCGGGAGACGGGCAAGCGACCAGTATGGCGTTGATGGTGTTGATCGATGCAAGCTTTCGCAGGGTCAGGTTTTCGTCTCCCAACCCACGCATGCAGGCCACCCGGATCGCGGATGTCAAATTGCCTGTCTGTGCCTGGCTTTCGGCGATCTCGTCGATGAGCATGCCGATCGTGCACTTCCTGCTTTCGGCCATCTGCTTCAGCGACATCCAGAATGCCCGCTCCAGACGGATGCCGCGCCGGATGCCGCCGCGCGCCACAACCCGAAATTCCAGTCCAAAATCCTCGGCGGCGACTGGAGGCAGCAGCCGCTCGCGACCGGAATGATGAGGGCTGGCGCTACCGCTCACTCATCGCCTCCTCGCGCGCCTTGTTGATCGGCTTCAGGAGGTAGTGCAGGATCGTCTTGCGCCCGGTCTTGATGTCGACCGAGCAGATCATTCCGGGGATGATCGAATAGGCCTTGCCGTCTCTTTGCAGGGTGGATTTGTCCGTCGCCACACGCACCTGATAGTAGGGTTCCCCCGTTTTCTGATCGACCAGGCTGTCGGCTGTGATGTTCGAGACCTTGCCCTCGATGCCGCCGAAGATCGAGAAATCATAGGCAGTGACCTTGATAAGGGCCTCCTGGTCGGGACGGATGAATGCGACATCCCGTGGCGAGACCCGTGCCTCCACCAGCAACGTCTCGGAGGTCGGCACGATGCCGGCCACCACGGCGCCAGGCTGAACGAAGGCCCCGACCGTGTTAAGCTCCAGCGTGTTGACGATGCCATCCACGGGAGAACGGATATCAGTGCGCGCGACCTTGTCGGTGGCTCCCCTTATGGTCTCATCCACCACCGACAGCTCCGCCAGCGCCTGGGTCAGGTCGTCCAACGCCTCCTGCTGCAATTGCAGGCCGAGTTCCTCGACCTGAAGCTGGGCTTCCGTGATCGACGATTTGATCTTCTTTATCGTTTCGCCCGCAAGGTTCAGCTGGCCGTTGAGCTCGGTCTGTTCGCGCTCCACCCGGAGCTGCTCGGTCCTTGCCATCAGGCCTTTCTTGACCATCGCATCGACCAGTTTTGCCTCCTGGTCGCTGACGACCAGGTTCTTTGTAAGACGATCGGAATTGGCCTGCGCCTCGGCCAGTTCCCTCTCGCGCTGGTCAAGGCGTGACTTGAGCACGGACAGCTTGTTGTCGAAGTTCCCTCGCCGGGCGATGAGCAGCTTCTGCTCATTGTCGCAGATTTGCGGAGCGACCGACTGGATGTCCTGCGGGCACGGAAATGGGCCCGAGAGATTGCCGGCCTGTTCGTATTTCAGCCTTGCTATGCGCACTTCCAGCGCGCGCGCCTTGGCCTGCTGCTCGCCGAGACTGGACGTGTTGAGCGTGTTGTCCAGGCGGATGATGAGATCGTTCTTCTTGACCACCTGGCCAATCGTCACGGCGATTTCCTGAACGACACCGGCTTCACTCGCCTGAATGATCTGGGTCTTGGAAGCGGGTATGACCTTGCCGTCGCCGCGTGCGATCTCATCGACTTCGGCAAAGGACGCCCAGGCGACGAAGACCACGAAGAGCGCTCCGATGATGAATATGGACGCCGACGCAAACAGCGGCGGTCGATCTTCTCTGGCAAGCATTTCCACGCCCCAACGCATTGGATGCAGCAATATCTGTTTTGTCAGGCGCTTGTTTTCTGCAACGCCTGTATGACTTGGTCCTTCGGTCCGTCGGCAACGATTCTGCCCTGTTCGATAACGATCAGGCGGTCGGCCAGCTCAAGCATGCTGAAGCGATGTGTCGAGACGATCAGCGTGGTGTCGCGGTCGAAGGCGACTTTGAGCTGCTTGATCAACTGGCGTTCCGATGCAAGATCCATCGAGCCCGACGGCTCGTCCAGAAAGACGATTTTCGGTTTGGTCAGCAGCAGGCGTGCGATTGCCACCGTCTGCCTCTGGCCGCCGGAAAGATTGGTGCCGCGCTCGCCGACATTCATGTCGTAGCCGCGCGGGTGGCGTGAAACGAAATCGTCGACACCGGCAGCCTTTGCCGCTTCGATGATCTGTTCGTCGGTAGCCTCGGGGCATGCCATCAGGAGGTTTTCCTTGATGGTGCCCGAGAACAGGTCGCCGGCCTGCGCAACGATGCCGACCGCGGCGCGAACCTCGGACGGGTGATACTGGCGAATGTCGATCCCATCCAGCAGCAGCTCACCGGAAGTCGGCAGGAAGAGCCGGCCGATCAGCCGCCCCATCGTCGTCTTTCCCGATCCTATGCGGCCGATGATGCCGATCCGCTCACCCGGCTTGACCGAGATATTCAGGCCGGTCAGAACTTCGTTTTCCGAGCCTGGATAGACAAACCCGACATTCCTGAACACCATCGCCCCCTTGCGGATGGGGCGGTTGACGAAGCCCACCGTGTCGGGTCGATCTTCCGGCTGAGCCATGATCGAGTTCACCATTCTCAGCGAGAGCATGGCCTGGCGAAACCGGGACAACGTTATGGCAATCTGGCCGAGCGGCGCCACGGCCCTGCTCGCCAGCATCACCGTTCCTATGATTGCTCCTGTCGAAACATGCCCTTCCGAGAAGGCATAGGCGCCGGCCACGACCAGGGCGACGGTCACCAGCTGTTGTATGGATTGGGTGATGTTGCCCGCCGCCGCCGAAAGCTGCTTGATCTTCTCGGACGTGTTGGCGGCGTTCTTGGAGTGCTCTCCCCATTTTCGCAGCAGATAGGCCTCGGCGCGCAGCGACTTGATGGTCTCCAGCGTCGAGATGGATTCGACCAGCAGGGCCTGGCGCTGCGACGCTTCGTTCATCGAGGCGGCGACGCGCTTGCCGATGCGGCGCTGGGTGATCAGGCCGACGATGACGGACATCACGAAGGCCAGCGCCGGTATGATCACCAGCCATCCGCCTATTGCATAGATCACAAGGAGGAAGACGAAGACGAATGCCGTGTCGATGAACACGCTTATGGTGTTGGAGGTGAAGAACTCCCTGACGAATTCATATTGCGTGACCCTGTTTGCGTATTCACCGGTCGAGCCGGGGCGCGCCGACAGCGACGAGTTCAGCACTTTCTCGAACAGCAGATAGGATATCCGGAGATCCGCCTTGCGCCCGGCATAGTCGATGAGGGAGGCCCTGGCCGTCTTCAAGAGCAGGTCGAACAGGATGACCGCGCCGATGCCGAGAGCCAGCACCCATAGTGTCGATATTGCCTTGTTCGGCAGGATCCTGTCGTAGACGTTCATAGTGAAGATCGGCGAGGCTATGGCCAGCAGATTGATGAACACCGCCGCCAGTACGACTTTCGAATAGGTGCGCCAGAAAGCGCCCATCGTCCCCGTAAGCCAATGTCTCCGCTCGATCCTGGCCGCCGAGCCGACCGACATGGTTTCGGCGGCATTGGCATAGGTGATCGAGAAGGAAGCGCCGCCGCTGATGTAGCTGGCGGCCAGTTCCGATCGGCCGATCGTGGTGCGGCCGTCTTCCTGGGGCGCGGTGATATACGCATCGTCTTCGCCCAGAGCGAGCAAGGCAACCGGCAATTGGCTGACGCGAAAGACGATTGCCGGCAGGTCGATACGCCCCCTGAGAAAATCGCGGTGATTGAACTCGGTGACTTCCAGGCCGATGCGTTCGGCAAGGTGCCTGATGTCGTCGGCCGCAATTCGCGTGTCCGAGAGCGGCACGCCGGCAAACAGCACGGTCTCCGCGCTCGGCCTGCCGAGATATCCGGCAACGGCCGAGAAGCAGGCCTTGAACGCCTCCTTGGGGGAGAGGATATTGGGTTGCTGGTTCACGATCTGCCCGTCAGGACGCTCGCTGGACCTTGCGTCGTCTTATTTCTTCCTCACCGGGGCGAGGATATCGAATGGCAGGTCGTTCTTCTGCTCCGATGGCGTCCGCGCATAGGTCTCGGTGTCCGCGGTTTCCGGTGTTGCAAACTCGGTGCGAGCATAGGCTGTCGCTTGCTTTGCCGGCTCGAGATTCATCGTTTTCAGCAACTGTCCGGTCGCGGCCAGGAGCCGGTACTGGGCAAACAGCGATGCGTAGGACGCGGTATCCGCCAGCGTTGCCGTGTTGAACCGCGTATTCTGCGCGTCGAGCACGTCGAGCAGCGAGCGCTGTCCAACCTTGAACTGCTCGCGATAGGAAGCGACCAGCTTTTCATTGGCGGCGGCCTGTTGCCTCAGGGTCTTCGCCAGATCGGCTTGCCGGAAACGGCGATCCCATGAGGTGCGAACGGCTTCCTCGATTTCGCGCAAGACCTGATGATAGGCGAGCCGCTGCTCGCTGGCGCGGCGGATCTGCTCCTGTTCATTGGCCTTGTCTATGCCGCCGCGGTACAGGTTCCAACGCAGCACCAGACGCGCCTGCAGGTCATTGGTGTCCCCGTCGTCACCGTCAACGTCGGTGCCCGCCCTGGCGCGACCTTCAGCAACGACTTCAGGGCCATATTTCGCTCGGGCCGCATCCACCAGGGAAGCGGCGGCGTCGATATCGCTGGTGGCCATGTGAACGCGCGGATTGCTCTGTCGTGCCAGGCCGATCGCGTCATCCAGTGACCGCGGAAGCGCGGCGGCGACATCACCCGGCCGCGAAGCATTGACCAGCGGCTTGCCGACGGTCTTGAAGAACCGGATCTTGGAGGCTTCCAGCTCTTCGGTCGCCTCCTGCATGCGGGCCTTGGCCGCGAACAGACGCTCCTCGGCCTGTTGGCGGTCGGCCTCGTTCAGCGCCCCGCCTGAGATGCCTTGCCGGATGTCGCCGAGAATCGCCTGATGGAAACCCAGATTCTTCTTGGCTTCGGCAACGATCGACGCCTGCAGCATGTATTCAAGGTAATCCTGGACAACGGACAGCCCGATGAATTCGGACCGTTCCAGCACCCGGAACGACGCTCCGTCGACACGCGACGCCTGGCGGTTCAATTCCGCGCGACGGGCTCCGCTGTCGAATAATTTCTGGGTGACCACCAGATTCGCTTCCGCCGGATAGAGCGAATCATCCTCTATAGACAGCGCGCGCCGGGACGAATTGTCGAGCCGGCGAACGCCAGCCGATGCTTCGACATCGACACTGGGAAGGTAAAGGCCCTTGGCCTGCCGCAACTCGAACTCGATTGCTTCGCGGTTTTCGATCGCCTGTCCAATCTCGGGATTGGATTCCACCGCGACAGCCATCGCCTCCTTGAGCGTAAGCGCATGAGCGCCCCCGCAGGTCAGCATGGTGGCCGCCATCAACAGACCAAGGCGCCTGCCTATGGTCGACATACCTGTCGTATTCATAATCCCACCCTAACGTTTCCCCAGCGTCCTTTTTCAGAGCGCTAACCAAGCCAAGGCCTGCCCGTCGGTGGATTATCCACAAATTCACGGAATGTGTGAGCGATTATTGATTTAGAGGGCACTAAATAGCCTTTTTGCGCAACAAGGCTGCGAGATGTAGCAAAAATAGCACATAACTTCGGCTCGCTGCGGTTGTATCCGGACGCCCCATTCAGTGGGAAAGCACAGAAAATCGCAGGCCAGTGGGCCGATATGCCCAGAATCATGGCCGGTTCGGATAGCGGTTGTCGATAATCCAACCGGAGGTTGAACGCTTTTTCAGGCATGCCCCTTGGGTGCCGGGTCCAAAAAATACTTCATCGCGGCGGCCGGCGCTGCGCGTCAATAGAGGTGGTACCAAAGCATAAGAGCCCGAGCAGAACAGGACGATGCCAGGCTTTATGCTTCCCCTGGGTCAGGTTTGTCCTTCTGAACAGGATCTATCGGGGTGCTTCAACCCATCGATCTCTGCGGCCGGTCGAACTCTTCAGCCAAGGCCGCATGCCACCATCCGGCGAATGCACGGCACGAGCGGCTGCATTGCCTTCTGCAACCGCTCGCTGGATAGTCTCGGCATGTTGGCGACCCTGGCGACTCACTGGCCGCAAATTCTGGCGATCATCTCCGTGGTGATGGCGACGGTCGGCATCGTCCATGCCGTCATGACCAAGGAAGATGTCCGCGCCGCCACCGGCTGGGTCGGCGTGATGGTGCTGTCCCCGATCCTCGGCGTGCTGATCTATGCCGTCGCCGGCATCAACCGCATTCGCCGCGCCACGATCACCGCCCAGCGCCCGTTTGCCGATGGCGCGGTGTCCGCCAAGCACGAGCGCGACGTCGCTGTCGAAGAGGCCCTGATCGTCGAGCGCTACGGGCAACGGTTCACGGGCTTGCGGACATTGGGCGACAGGGTGGCGCGGCGCGCGCTCAATCCTGGAAATGCAATCGATGTGCTGGAGACCGGCGACGAGGCCTATGCCGCCATGTGCGCGGCCATCGATGGTGCCGAGCGCAGCGTCCTGCTCGAGACCTATATTTTCGACAATGACGCCGTCGGCCTGCTCTTCGTCCAGGCGCTTGCCGGGGCCGTCCACCGCGGCGTCACCGTCCGCGTGCTGATCGATGCCGTCGGCGCCCGCTACTCGGTGCCGAGCATCCTGGGGCATTTGCGCGAGGCCAACATCCCCGCCGATGTCTTCAACGGCAACATCGTCATGGGCCTGCGCCTGCCCTACGCCAATCTGAGGACCCACCGGAAGATCCTGGTGGTCGACGGCATCGCCGCCTTTACCGGGGGCATGAACATCCGAAAAGGCTTCTCCGCCGAATTCGCCGGCTCCAACAGCGCCAGGGACACGCATTTCCGGGTGACCGGTCCGATCGTCGCCGACCTCTTTTCGGTCGCCGCCGAGGACTGGCGCTTCGCCACCAACGAGGCGCTGAAAGGCGACGCCTGGCGCATCGCCCCGCTGGCGCCGTCGCCAGGCGCACCGATGATGGTGCGGGCGGTCGCTTCCGGCCCGGATGCCAGCAACGAGACCAACCACAAGCTGCTGATCGGTGCATTCTCGGTCGCTCGCAAGTCTATACGCGTGATGTCGCCCTATTTCCTTCCGGATCGGGAACTGATCAGCGCGCTGATCACCGCCGGCAGGCGCGGGGTCGAAATCGACATCGTGGTGCCGGCGGTGAACAATCTTTTCCTCGTCGACCGCGCGATGATGGCGCAGTTCGATCAGGTGCTCAAACACTATTGCCGTGTCTGGCGCACCGAGGGACCGTTCGACCATTCGAAGCTGCTTTCGATCGACGGCGTGTGGGCCTATGTCGGCTCTTCCAATCTAGACGCCCGATCGCTGCGGCTGAATTTCGAGATCGACCTGGAGGTGCTCGATGCCGGCTTTGCCAGCGAGATCGAGGCGCGGATCGGGTCGGCGATCGCCTCCGCCGTGCCGGTGACGCTGGAAGCTTTGCGAGCCCGGCCGTTTCTTATCAGGCTATTCGACCGGGTATTGTGGCTCGGTTCACCCTATCTCTAAGGCGGAGGTGCGCTTGAGGAACTCGTCTGTCATGGAACATACGCGGAAATTGCCTATTTTCACTGTATCCGGCTTCTGAATTGATGCCAGCGAGGACGAGCAGCACAGAGATGCACAGAATTGGACGCAGCCTCCCGGCAAGCATGCTTCTGTCCCTTCGTGACCGCCGGATGCAGAAAGCTAATGCCGCCGCACTCAAGACGACAGCCACCACCGGCACGCTGGTTGCCTCCTACAATGTCCACAAATGCATCGGCGTCGACAGGAAATTCGACCCGGAACGGACCATCCGCGTCATCCGCGAAATCGATCCGGATCTCATCGCGCTGCAGGAAGCCGACAATCGCTTCGGCGACCGTAATGGGCTTCTCGACCTGCCCCGGCTCGAACGGGAAACCGGCCTGGTTCCGGTGCCGATTTCGGCCACAGGCAAGGGCCATGGCTGGCATGGCAACGTCTTGCTGTTCAAGAAGGGTGTCGTTCGCGACGTGCACCAGATCAAGCTTCCGGGACTGGAGCCGCGCGGCGCGGTGGTGGCTGAGATCGACCTCGATGGAAGCCAGACGCTGCGCATCATCGCCGCCCATCTTGGCCTGCTGCGCCGCTCGCGCTCCCAGCAGGCGCGCGTCGTGCTCGACCTGATGAACAGCCCGGACGAAAGACCGACCTTGCTGCTCGGCGACCTCAACGAATGGCGGCTTGGCAACCGCTCCGCTCTCAACACGCTGCATGCAACGTTCGGCCCGCAGCCGCCGGCGGTCCCCACCTTCCCGTCGAACCTGCCGCTGCTGGCGCTCGACCGGATCATGGCCAACAGGCACGGCATGATTGCCGCCATTAACGCGCATGACACGCCGCTTTCGCGCGTTGCCTCCGACCACCTGCCGCTGACGGCCTTCGTGCGCCTGGAGCGGGTAGACGATAACGCCTTAATGTCTTCCGCGTCGCAAAGCGTGTAAAATTAGACGGAACGCCCAGTTCTTCCCCGAGTTAACATGTCTCGAACGCGCAGGAGGACGAGATGAAAAAGCTGATTCTGGCTTGCCTGTTGGCATTGGCCGCGACAGCGGCGATCACTGCGCCGACGCAAGCGGCAAGCGTGACCATCCAGTCCGACGATGACGACCGATATTTGCCGGCCGATAGTGGGATCGTTATTCGCCGTCACCACCGCGATCGCTATTACGACAATCAGTATGATGGCGACCAGGATGTTCAGTATGACAATGGCGGATACCGGTACGGCGAATATCGCCGCCACCACCGGCATCACCGCTGCCACGTCGAACTGGTCAGGCACTGGCGCCACCACCACAGGGTGATCGAAGAGGTCCGCGTCTGCGGCTGATGCCGGTCGTACCAAGCGGCCGGCCAAAGCTGGCCGGTTTGGTCGCGTATTGGGGGCGAGAGATGATGCCGCCATGGATCAGTTGAAAACGCCCCTGCAGACTGACGCGCGGCGCGGTTCGCGCAGCTGGATTACCTGGCTGATTTTGTCGCGATTGCACTTGGCACGGTAACTCACTCTCCACCATCCCCGTCAAGCCGCAGATCACCGGCCCGCTTCCCAGGGCATGACAACCGGTTAGCGGATCCCATGAACCGCTCGTGGCCGGCGCCATGTTCGGGTTGGGCTTGCTCTTCGCATTTGGTGCCTCTGGACACAGCTATCGAAGGCTGGAAAATGTAGACGCGACTCCGCTGTTGGAGTTAACTCGGAACATGAGGAGGATGGCGCTGAATCTGGAAGACATTGCCGGCCATCCGGCCCTGCATCGCTGTGTTCAGGCACAGTCGTTGGCGCTGATCAACATCTATGAAACGAGCCCGCGGCTGGCTTCCATTTTCGCCACGCAGCAGCGTTGGCTGATGGGTCATGTCGGCCTTGCCATGCATTTCAGGCGCGATCCGAACGACCGACGCAAGGAACTGACGGTATCGCGTTTCATCGAGTTCGTACACCAGCACGCGGTGGCCAGCCGCAACACGGCGGACGCTTTCATCAAGGAGATGCTGCATTATCATGTCGCCGAGTATGTTTCGGGTGGCGACGGGCGCACGCACCCCTTGCAGCCAACGGCGGCAACCGTGCAGACTTTCACCGGCTGGGTCCTTGCTCATCTGCAGACGCTGGATCATCTCGATGGTGCCGACCGGCTGGCCAGGTTCCTGGAGCGGCCTGACATGGTTGCCGGGCTGCAGCCTCTGGTGGCGGACGGCCTGCTTGCCTCCAAGCCGGTGCGCGAGCCCAACCAGACCTTTTCCCTGTTCATCTGGCTCAACAATGGCGGCATCGTCATGGATTGGCTGATGTCGGGCATCGACCCCGATCATGCCGGCCTGGACCGGATTCCGACCAGCGTGGTTTCGATCGGAGATTTCGCCAGATGGCTCAAGCTGTCGCGGACCCACCTCGCCCGCAAGCTGCGCGCTGCCGAGGAACTCGGCAGCATCGGCTGGCTCGGCCAGCGCGGCCATTCGGTGATGTGGGTGTCGAACACCTTCTACCAGGAGTACATGACCGTCCAGGCCGCCAAGCTGGCCATTGTCGATGCGGCATTCGCCGCCTGTTTTCCAGTCCCGGAAGACCGCTGAGGGTCGGCGCGATCGACATCTGCCCGGACCGAGAACATTGTCTCCTGGCGATCATAACCTGTTATAGACAGGGCGCGTCTGGACACGGGCCGTGAAGGCTGAAAATGTGATCTGCGTCTTCGTGGCCGTAAGGCTGGATCGGAACATGGGGGGAATGACGCAGACCTTTGACCATATTGCCGGTCACCCGGCATTGCATCGCTGTGTCCGTGCCCAGGCGCAGGCGATGATCCAGGCCTATGGGATGAACCCCAGGCTTGCCTCGATATTTGCCACCCAGCAGCGCTGGTTGATGGCGCATATCGGCCTTGCCCTGCATTTCAGGCGGGAGCCCGATGACTACCGCAAGCAACTGACGGCGGCGCGTTTCATAGACGTGATCCGCCAGAATTCCGTCGCCAGCCGCAACACCGCCGACGCCTTCGTTAAGGAAATGCTGCACTACGATTTCATCGAGTATCTGCCGGCAACACACGACGGCCGCATCCGCCCCATTCAGCCAACGGTGAACACGCTGAATACGGTTGCCGGCTGGATGATGGCGCACCTGCACACGCTGGACAGCCTCGACGGCACGAACCGCCTGGCGACGTTCCTGGAACGGTCCGACGCGCTCGCCAGGGTGCAACCGCTGGTGGCCGACGGCCTGATCTCTTCCAGCCCCGTGCGCGAGCCCAGGCAGATCTTTTCGCTATTCACCTGGCTCGACAATGGCGGCGTCGTCATGGACTGGCTGATATCGGGCGTCGATCCCGACCATGCCGGCCTGGCTGAAATACCAACCGGCGTCGTCTCCATCGGCGATTTCGCCAAATGGCTCAAGCTGTCGCGAACCCACCTGGCACGCAAACTGCGGGATGCCGAAGACCTCGGCAGCGTTGGCTGGCTTGGCCAGCGCGGCAATTCGGTGATGTGGGTGTCGGGCGATTCCTACCGGGAGTACATGACCGCCCAGGCCGTCAAGCTGGCCATCATCGATTCCGCATTCGTCAAGGCCTTTGCCTCCCCGGCAGGCAACTGACCGGTGCGGCATCCCCCGTGCGGGGATGCCCAAGCCGGCGAGCCCTTAGTCGATGTCGAACGACACGCCCTGGGCGAGCGGCAGCGCCTTGGAATAGTTCACCGTGTTGGTGGCGCGCCGCATATAGGCTTTCCATGCGTCGGAGCCGCTCTCGCGCCCGCCGCCGGTTTCCTTTTCGCCGCCAAAGGCACCGCCGATCTCGGCGCCCGAGGTTCCGATGTTGACATTGGCAATGCCGCAATCCGATCCGTCGACACCCAGGAAACGCTCTGATTCCTGCAGGTCGCGGGTGAATATGGACGACGACAGGCCCGCCCCCACGGCATTGTGCTCGTCGAGCACGGCGTCGAAATCCGAATATTTCATCACGTAGAGGATCGGCGCGAAGGTCTCTTCCGTCACCGGTGACACCTGGCTTGGCATTTCGACCAGCGCCGGGTGCACGTAGTACGCATCCGGATGGCCGTTCTCGACCCGCGTGCCGCCGGTCACCTTGCCGCCATGGGCAGCGGCTTCCTTCAGCGCCTCTTGCATGGCGTCGAAGGCCGCCTTGTCGATCAGCGGCCCGACCAGCGAGGAGGTCTCCAGCGGATTGCCGACAGACACACTCTCGTAAGCCTTCTTGAGGCGCGGAACCAAGGCGTCGTAGACGCTGTCATGCACGAACAGGCGCCGCAGCGTCGTGCAGCGCTGGCCGGCCGTGCCCATCGCTCCAAACGCAATCGCGCGCAGCGCCATGTCGAGATCGGCGGTCGGGCAGACGATGCCGGCATTGTTGCCGCCGAGTTCCAGCACCGCGCGCGCAAAGCGCTTGGCCAGCCGCGGGCCGACGTCGCGGCCCATGCGGGTCGAGCCGGTCGCCGAAACCAGCGGCACTTTGGGGTGATCGACCAGGATCTCGCCGACGGCGCGGTCGCCGATCAGCACCGGCGCCAGGCCATCAGGTGCGTCCGCGCCGAAGCGCTTGACCGCACGCTTGAAGATGGCTTCGCAAGCAAGTGCGGTCAGCGGCGTCTTTTCCGACGGCTTCCACACCACTGCGTCGCCGCAGACCAGTGCCAGGGCTGCATTCCACGACCACACAGCCACCGGGAAGTTGAAGGCGGAAATGACGCCGACGACGCCGAGCGGATGCCAGGTTTCCATCATCCGATGGCCCGGGCGCTCGGTGGCGATGGTCAGGCCGTACAATTGCCGGGAGAGGCCTACGGCGAAATCGCAGATGTCGATCATCTCCTGCACTTCGCCGAGCCCCTCGGACGGGATCTTGCCGACCTCGATCGAGACCAGCCGGCCAAGCTCGGCTTTGTGCGTACGCAGTTCCTCGCCGAGCAGCCGCACCAGTTCGCCACGCCGCGGGCCGGGCACCATGCGCCAGGCCTGGAAGGCCTTGTGCGCGGCATCGATCACCTTGGCCGCGTCAGCCGGTGAGATTGTCTTCAGCGCCGCGATCTGCTCGCCCGTCACCGGGCTGCGCACGATCAGGTCGCCGCCGACAAGCGTCTCCTCGGCCACACCCAGTTTTGCCAGCAGTTCGGTCGTTTCCTTGCCTATCGTCATTCTTGTCCCTTTCAGATCTCGTCGCTCATAATGCATGTCGCCAAAAGTGCCCCGGTTTTGGAACAACGACATGCACAAAAGGCATGCCGGTCAAAGCCTGGCGCCATGCTGCCCGCGTGCACAAAGGCACCTCAGGCACGATCATCGCGTGGCATTACTCGTTTCAAGGGAAAATCACCACCCCGGCATGGTCCAAGCCCAAACTGCACGATTAAGCCAGATGGGGCAGATGGCGCTCAGTTTGCCTTCTTGGCCGCTGGGCGTACCGCACCGTCCCTGATCAGCCGGTCGATATGCATGCGGATATGTGCTGCTTCCGCCGCCGTGTTCGCAAGCGCTATGGCGCGGTCGAAGGCGACGCGCGCCTCGTCGCCCCGGTCGAGCTGCATCAAGAGGCCCCCCTTGAGGCCGAAAAAATGGAAATAGCCGGAAAGCCGTTCTTCCAGCGGCTCGATCATGGCCAGCGCCTCTGCCGGTCCACGCACCTTCGAGACCGCGACAGCCCGGTTGAGCGTGACCACCGGCGACGGCTGCATCTGCTCCAGCAAGCGATAGAGCAGGTCGATCTCGTTCCAGTCGGTATCCTCGGCCCTTTCGGCCCGCGCGTGCAATGCGGCAATCGCCGCTTGCATCTGGTAGGGGCCGGGCTTGCGATGGCGTAGCGCCTTGTCGACCAGCGCCAGCCCCTCATCGATCATCTTGCGGCTCCACAGGCTGCGATCCTGGTCTTCGAGCAGCACGATCTCGCCGCTCTCGTCGAAACGGGCCGGTGCGCGCGCATGCTGCAGAAGCAACAGCGCCGTCAGCCCCATGATCTCCGGCTCGGTCTGGAACAACCGCAGCAGGAGCCGTGCCAGCCGGATCGCCTCCTCGCACAGCGGTGCGCGGGCCGGCGCCTCGCCGCTGTTGGTCGAATAGCCCTCGTTGAAGACCAAGTAGACCATGGCGGCGACGGCGGCGAGGCGTTCCGACCGCTCGACCGCGCCCGGCGTCTCGAACGGCACGCCGGCGTCCGCAATGCGCGCCTTGGCGCGAGTGATGCGCTGCTCCATGGCGCTTTCGCCAACCAGGAAGGCGCGCGCGATCTGCTTGACCGTAAGACCGGAGACGATGCGCAGCGCCACCGCGATCTGCTGCGTTGCCGGCAGATCAGGATGGCAGCAGATGAACAGCAGCCGCAATATGTCGTCGCGGTAGTGCGCCCCGTCCAGCCGCTCTGCGATATCGCTCTCGGCGTCCTCCAGATCCGAAACCTGGTCTTCCTCCGGCATCGGCGCCTGCTTGGCGCGCTTGCGCACCGCATCGATGCCGCTGTTGCGGCCGACGAAGATCAGCCACGCCGCCGGGTCGCGCGGGGGCCCGTTCTGCGGCCAGTTCTTCAGCGCCCTGAGGCACGCGTCCTGGAAAGCTTCCTCCGCCGTATCGAGATCGCGGAAATAACGCAGCAGCGCACCCATCGCCTGCGGGCGGGCGGCGCTGATCGCGGAGCTTATCCAGGCCATCTCGGTCATGCGGAAACCTTGGCGGGATTGAAGATCGAGACCGGCCGGATCTCATAGGAGCCGCCGCTCGGGTTGACTTCGGAAAGCTCGCGGGCGAACTCCACCGCCTCGTCGAGATCGGCGCATTCGAGCGTGTAGAAGCCGAGGAACTGTTCCTTGGTCTCGGCGAACGGCCCGTCGATGACGACCGATTCGCCCTTGACCTTTCTCAGGGTCGTCGCGGCGGTCGTCGGCAGAAGCCGTGCCACCGGGCCGAGCCGACCAGCCTTGGCGTACTTGTCCTGAACGTCGAGGAGATTGGCCATGACCTCGTCGTCCTGTGCCTTGCTCCAGGAGCAGACGACATCTTCGGAGGCATAGCAGAGGATTGCGTAGAGCATGGCGGGTCCTTTTCTCTGTCAAAGGACGAAACAGTAAGACCGATCCCGACACGACGTCGATAAAAAAATCCAGATGTGGACGGATTTGGCCACGGCCAGCCGCGCCGGTCAGCTTTCTCCCAGTTTCAGCCATCGCAGCACGAGAGCTTCCTCGTCATCGAGACCATCGATGGAGCGTTTGCGTTTGTTGGCTTGCGCCATTTCATTCAGCAACCGCCCCTCGGACCACGCTTCGAAGACCCGCGGATGGATATAGCATTTGCGGCAGACGGCACGCGTATTGCCCAGCCGCTCGGCAACCTTGTCAATGACGCTGTTCATCGCCCTGTTTCGCTGCGCCTGGCTTTGTGGCAGTTCCGTTTGGGCAAACAGCGACGCGGCGTGAATGGTGCCGCCCCAGGTGCGGAAATGCTTCGAACTGAAGGCGTCACCGACCGCCCCACGGATATAGCGGTTGACGTCCTCGGAGCGGACCGGCCGCCTGTTGCCGTCCTCATCGAGATACTGGAACAGCTTCTGGCCTGGCAGGTCCTGCGCGCCGCGCACAATCCTGGCGATGCGGCGGTCGACCAGCTTCAGCTTCCACTCCTTGCCCGACTTGCCCTTGAAGGCAAAGCGCAGGCTTGAACCGACAATATCCACATGCCGGTCGCGCAACGTGGTCAGCCCGAAACTCTTGTTGTCGCGGGCGTAGGCGGCATTGCCGACGCGGATCATCGTGTTGTCGAGCAGCCAGACGACCGCGGCGACGACACGCTCGAACGGCAGACCACGACGGCGCAGATCGCTGTCGATCCTGTGCCGCAGGTCCGGCAGGCTCTCGGCGAAAGCAACCAGGCTCGAATATTTGGCACCATCGCGCTCTTCGGCCCATTGCGGATGATAGCGATATTGCTTGCGTCCGCGCTGGTCCCTGCCGGTTGCCTGTATATGGCCGTCCGCGTCCGGCGAAATCCACACATCCGTCCAGGCCGGCGGAATGACGATCGCCTCGATGCGCGCTTTGGTGGCGTCTGAAACTGTCCGTCCGTCCGGACCCTTGTAGGAAAACCCCTTGCCCGTCTTTAGCCGCCGGATACCGGGCTCGGCATCGCTGACATAGCTAAGCGACGCATGGTCGGCCGAGCTTTGTGCCCCGTTTTTGGGCGCACCATCTGGCGATACAGCGTCCTCGCCAGCCGGTCGGCTGGGCGACAATCCGGATTTTTGCAACATGTCGGCTCCACGCGAATTCCGTAGATAAGCCACTGGCCGACCGCTGGTTCCACGCGCCGTCCGAAAAGCGCCTCGCGCCGATATCGTGTTGGCTGGCGCCTACAGAGCGCCCTGCAGCTGGATCGGCGGCGCCGACAAACGCCGCCGCGCCGCGAGCTTGAACCTGTAGCGCAGGCAGCGCCAAGCTTCTGAGCGCCGCTTCGGCGCGGCCGCGGCCACCGCTAGGAAGCGTGCCGCGGTGTCCAGATCGCCGCGCGCATAGTGGACCCGGGCGATCTTGAGGGCGACAAGCCCTTCCCTGGCCTTGAGCGCCGACATCGGGATGTTGCAGTCGGTAAGCGTGCGCAATTGTCGGCGCCAATCCAGGAAGCGCCGTACCGGGTTGAGGGCAAAGCGGTCATCGGAACGCATCGGCGAAACCTCATAGACCATGACGGGTTGCGAAACCATGGCGAGCGATGCTTTGCTCATCAGCCGCGCCCAGAACAGCGTGTCCTCATCATAGGCCAATCCGACCGGGAACCTCGTCTCGCCGATCAGGGCTCGAGATGCCAGGACGCTGCCCACGGCGACCGACCGTATGTCGCCTTTCACATAGGCCGAAGCATTTGCCAGGCACGCGGCCCGGTAGCCGTTCGGCACCTTGATCTGCCGATCCTGGCCGTTCACCCGTCGCCGGTATGCACCCACGATCATGTCGGCCTCCGGCTGCTCCCGGGCCTTGCGGAGCAGTGCGCGCAATCCGCCCCGCAGATGTAGGTCGTCGGCGTCGATCAGGTAGACCCAGGGATGGACCGCTTCGGTCAACGCCACGTTGCGGGCACCGCCGGCATCGTGGCAATTGGCCGGCAGCACACGCAGCGGCAACGACAGTTGTGCCGCGGCCTCCCGCGCGATGGTTGCCGTACTATCGGTCGACGCATCGTCGACCAGCAAGATCTCGCCTATGATCTCGGCCTCGCTGCGTAGCGACGCCAGCGTTGCAGCAATGGTCGCCGCCGCGTTACAGGCAGGAATGACGACGCTGATTGCTCTCAATTACAAAACCTCGCGCCATGCGCTTGAGGATACAACTACCGTCACCCCGAAACGAATACAGACTAGCGGCCGCATCGGTATTTGAGAAGCAGTCTTGTCCATCCCGAATTGCGGCGCAAATACCGCTGCGTGTACGACCTGCTTCAGGCTCTTTCGAGCACGACCGGAATGACGTCGACAGCTTGCTCGCCAACCTGTCCCCCCGTGGTCTTGAGCACGCCGACGATCGGCGCGACGTCCGAATAGTCGCGGCCGTGGCCGACGGTGATATGGTCGTTGCTGGCCCGCATGCCGTTGGTCGGATCGAATTCCTGCCAGCCCGCATCGCGCCCGCACCAGACCTTGACCCAGGCATGCATGGCATCGGCGCCTTCCAGCCGGGGCTTGCCCTTCGGCGGGATGGTGCGCAAGAAGCCGCTGACATAGCCGGCCGGAATACCGAGCCCGCGCAGGCCGGCGATCATGATGTGTGAAAAGTCCTGGCAGACGCCGCGCTTCAACTTGAAGGCATCACTGGCCCGGGTCCGCACCGTTGTCGCTTCGCCGTCATAGGTGAAATCGCGATGGATGCGATTGCACAGGCTCACGGCCGTGCCGGCGGCAGAGCCGGCGATGCTGTCGCGTGCGTAAGCGGTGATCGCATCGTCGATGCCGGCATGGGTGCTGGCCGTCAGGAAGTGGTGCGGTGCATCAGGTGCCAGAGACCGCATCGCGGCGAGCTCTTGCCTCAGCCGGGCGATATCGGGCGACACGTCGAGCCCGGGCTCGGGCCGAGACACCGACACGCGGGCGCTCATCCTGATGTCGAGCGCGTCATGCGCGTCGCGAAAGGCGATCGAGGTCACGTTGTTGCCGAAGAAATCGGAAAAGTCAGAACGCTCGTTGGGTGCCGGCGCAAAGGACAGGGATGCGGCGATGACACGCTGCACGCCTGATATCGTCGACGGCAGTACGCGCACCTGATGACGACCGCCGCCGGCCGCCGCAGCGTAATCGTAATGCAGATGAAGCCTGATGTCGTAGAGCATGTTCTATTTTTCTGCCTTTGCGCAGGTTCTTGTCGCAAAACCCGTGCGACACTTTTGCGGAACCTGCTTAGCCGAAATAGGCTTTGGCGAGGCTGTTGTAGAGGCCGCCGATTTCATAGGCGAGGTCGTCCAGCGCCTTTGCCGTCATATCCGAAGGCTCCTTGATGGCGATCTGGGTGTTGAGCTGCAGGATTTCCTTCGCCGCCGGCGACATTTGCCCCTCCCCGCCGAGCGACGGCAACAGGCCGATTTCGGCCTTCAACCTTTCGAGTTGGAACAGGATGGAGCGCGGGTTAAGCGGATCGAGCGCCAGCAGGTCGATCACCGTGCGCCGACCGGCCTGCACCGGATATTGGCGGCGATGGGTCATCACGCTGTCGCCGATCTCCAGCATCATGTCCAGCGCGCCGTCCGGCGCCTTGGCGCTGGTCAGCCGCGCCAGCGTGCGGGAGATCTGGATACCGCGCTCCAGCCGGCGGCCAATCTCGAGGAAGCGCCAACCGGCGAAGCGGTACATGTTCTCGTGCAGCAGGCCGGAAAAGCCGGCGAGCTTGCGCAGGATGACCGTCATCGCCCGGGTCGCGTCGTCGCCGGGCGCGACCGTCGTTGCGAACTGATGGATGGTTTTCGACAGGTCCTTCAGCGCCAGCCAGCCATCGGGCGAGAAGCGGTCGCGGATCTGCCCGGCGCTGTAGACCGCACTATCCAGCGTGCCGATCAGCCCTGACGGGATCGCCGTCTCCACATCGATGCCGAAAGGTTCGAGATAATCCCTGATGTCGGCGAGCAGCGGCATATCCGGGTCGGAGGTTTCGGCCAGCCGCACATGGTAGGCGCGCAGGATACGCACCGTGTCTTCCGAGCGCTCGATATAGCGGCCGAGCCAGGTCAGGTTCTCCGCCGCGCGACTGGGCAGGCTGCCGGGCCTGGTGCGGCTGAAACTGTCGCCTTCTTGCGGCAGCAGCGTCTCGCGCTCCACCGGTTTGTCGCTGACAACCCAGACATCCGCCGCCTGGCCGCCACGCTGCATGGCGATCGCCGTCGGGTCGAGCGACAGGCCGATACGGGCAAAACCGCCCGGCATCACCGTCCAGCCTTCCGGCGTTCGCGCCAGGTAGACGCGCAGGCTCGCTGGCCGCGGCTCCAGCCAGCCGCCGACATAGACGGGCGTCGTCGAAAGCGTCACCGCTTCCTGGCCGACGAAATCGCCGCCATCACGTTCAATGCGCGCCACCAGTTCCGCCCGCTCCCCGGCCGACAGAGCCGAGCCTAGCTTCGTTGAATCGTCGTCCTCGAAGGCAAGCCTCGTCGACAGCGCCGGCCCGATCACCATGCGATCGATGTTGGCCAGCACATGCGCGCGTTCGGTTGCTTGCCCGCACCACCATGTCGCGACGCTTGGCAGCAGCAATTCCTCGCCCCGCAAGGCCCGTGAAATCTTGGGCAGGAAGGCAAGCAGCGCGCGCGTCTCCATCAGGCCGGAGCCCAGCGCGTTGACGGTAGCAACCGCGCCCTGGCGGATCGCCTCGACCAGGCCCGGCGTGCCGATCTGCGAATCCGCGCGCAGTTCGAGCGGATCGGCGAAGGCGGCGTCGAGCCGCCGCCACAACACGCTGATCGGCATCAGGCCGGAAACTGTGCGCACCATCAGCCGGCTGCCGGAGACGGTCAAATCCTCGCCTTCGAGCAGCATGATGCCGAGGTAGCGGGCGATGTAGGCGTGCTCGTAATAAGTTTCGTTGAGCGGCCCCGGCGTCAGGATGGCGACGCGGCCGTCGGTTTCCTTGGCCATGCCGATCAGCGCGTCGCGAAAACGGCGGAAAAAGCCGGCAAGGCGGTGCACATGCATCTCGCCATAGATGTCGGACAGCGCGCGTGTGGTGGCGACGCGGTTTTCCAGTGCGAAACCGGCGCCGGACGGCGCCTGCGTGCGATCACCCAGGACCCACCATCGGCCATCAGGCCCGCGGCCGAGTTCGAAGGCGCAGAAATGCAGGAAGTGGCCGCCGGCCGGCCTGGTGCCGACGACAGGCCGCAAATATTCCGGGCTGGCGGCGATCAATCCCGCCGGCAGGATGCCTTTCTCGACCAACCGGTTCGGCCCGTAGATATCGGCGATGGTTTCCTCGAACAGGTCGGCGCGCTGCACGAGGCCGGCGCTGATCGCGGCCCACTCGCTCTCCTCGATGAGAACCGGGACATGCGCCAGCGGCCATTCGCGCTCATTGGCACCGGCCTTGTCATAGACGCGGTAATAAACGCCGGCATCGCGCAGATACTGGTCGGCGCGGGCAAAGCGCTGGCCGAGCTTTTCAGCGCCAAGTTCCTCGAGCGCCTCGACAAAATGCTTCCAGGCCGGGCGAGGATTGCCTGACGCATCGACCATCTCGTCGACGACGCCGTCGATCGGCTGGTAGTGCTCCAGCAGGCTGTGGGTCTGCGGCTTGCCGCGTCCCCTCTTGTGATTCCCCTTTGCCATCGCTGATCAGAGTCTTGCCGGCCGCCGAAGGTCAAGGGTCATCGGGAAATCTTCCGCCGGTTGTTCTTCACGGATCACATAGGCGGATGGCGTATGGCCGCGCGGTTCGAAGCGGGCGAGCCGCCGAGCTTCCGCCTCGTTGCCATTGACCGGAAAGGTGTCGTAATTGCGCCCGCCGGGATGGGCGACGTGGTAGACGCAGCCGCCGACCGCGCGTCCCGACCAGCGGTCATAGATGTCGAAGACCAGCGGCGTGTTGACCGGCAGCGCCGGATGCAGGCCCGATGCCGGCTGCCAGGCCTTGAAGCGGACACCCGCCACCGCCACTTCGCGATTGTCAGTGACCTTCATCGGCACGATGCGGCCGTTGCAGACGATCGCGTGGCGCTCCGGATTCAACCCTTCGGTCTTGACCTGCAGCCGTTCGACCGAGGAATCGACGAAACGCACGGTGCCGCCGATCGCGCCTTGCTCGCCCATGACATGCCAGGGTTCGAGCGCCTGCCGCAGTTCCAGCTTGATGCCGGCATGCTGAACCTGACCGCAGAACGGGAAGCGGAATTCGAGCTGGGCGTCGAACCATTCGGGCCTGAATTCGAAGCCGTTGAGCTTGAGGTCGTCGAGCACGTCGAGGAAATCGGCCCAGACATAATGCGGCAGCATGAAACGATCGTGCAGTGAGGTGCCCCAACGCACGAAGCGGCCATCGAGCGGGCTCTTCCAGGCACGGGCAATGATCGCCCTGACAAGCAGTTGCTGCGCGAGGCTCATGCGCGCATTGGGCGGCATCTCGAAGCCGCGGAATTCGACCAGTCCCAGCCGACCGGTCGGTCCGTCCGGCGAAAACAGTTTGTCGATGCAGATTTCCGAACGATGCGTATTGCCGGTGACGTCGGTCAACAAATTGCGGAACAGCCGGTCGACCAGCCATGGCAAGGGTGCGTTGCCCCGGTCCGGATGCGGTACCTGCGCCATCGCGATCTCAAGCTCGTAGAGCGAGTCGTGACGCGCCTCGTCGAAGCGTGGCGCCTGGCTGGTCGGCCCGATGAACAGGCCGGAGAACAGATAGGACAGCGACGGATGGCGCTGCCATTGCAGCACCAGGCTCTTCAGCAGGTCCGGCCTTCGCAGGAACGGGCTGTCATTGGGTGTCGCACCGCCGACCACGACATGGTTGCCGCCGCCGGTGCCGGTGTGGCGGCCGTCAATCATGAACTTGTCGGCGCCAAGCCGTGTCTGCCGCGCTTCCTCATAGATCGCCGTCGTCGTCGCCACGCAATCCTGCCAGTTGGAAGCAGGATGGATGTTGACTTCGATGACGCCGGGATCAGGCGCGACGCGGATGACGTTGAGGCGCGGATCGTGAGGCGGGCCGTAGCCCTCGATATGCACGGGAAGGCCGATCGCCTTCGCCGCGTTCTCGGCCGCAGCGACCAGTTCGAGATAGTCTTCCAGCGCCTCGACCGGCGGCATGAACACGCAAAGCCGCCCATCGCGCGGCTCGACCGAAAGCGCGGTGCGCACCGCGCCGCCGATCTCGGTGATCTCCTGCTCGACCCGGTCCTGCTGGCCGGTCGCAGCGGTGAACGATGCCGCTTGCTGGCGGCGCGCCATCTCGTCGGCACCTTCCAGTTCAGCCGGAGCCGCCGAGGGCAGGATGGCTTCACGCGCGGGCAGCGGTCCGCGTGGCAGCGACGGATCGACCGGCACGATGTAGGGGAATTGCTCCGGCGGCACATAGGGCAACGTGCCGAGTGGCAGGCGGTAGCCGACGGGTGAATCGCCGGGTACCAGGAACAGCCGGCCGCGCCGCGTCTTCCATTTTTCCGAGCGCCAGCGCGGATCCGATGCCTGGCTATTCCAGCGCTGCACCGGCAGCACATAGCCGGACGGCTTGGTCAGCCCGCGTTCGAACACTTTCGCCATGCGGCTGCGTTCTTCCGGGTCCTCCAGCCTGGAGTTGGACGGATCGACATTGTCGGGCAGCTTGCCTTCCTTGAGCAGCCATTCGGCCGGATCCTCATAGGCTTCGCTGACCATGGCCTTGTCGATGCCGAGTTCCCCGGCAATCGCGGTGAGCAGGCTTTCGGCCTGCTTCGGGCCTATATCGGCCTCGCTCTTTTCGCGTGCGATCAGGGACGGATCGCTCCATACCGGCTGGCCGTCGGCACGCCAGTAGAGCGAAAAGGTCCAGCGCGGCAGGCTTTCGCCCGGATACCATTTGCCCTGCCCGTAGTGGAGAAAGCCGCCGGGCGCGAAGCGCTCGCGCAGTTTACGGATCAGTTCGTCCGCCTTTTCGCGCTTGGTGGGACCGACGGCGGCGGTATTCCACTCGGCCGACTCGAAATCGTCGATCGACACGAAAGTCGGCTCGCCGCCCATCGTCAGCCGCACGTCGCCGGCGGCAAGCGCTGCATCGACCTTGTTGCCCAACGCATCAAGGGCCTGCCAGCTTTCGTCCGAAAATGGCTTGGTGATGCGCGGATGTTCGGCGATGCGGTCGACCCGCATCTCGAAGCCGAATTCGACATTGGAGAAGCTCGCCATGCCGGAAATGGGAGCCGCGTTGCGGAAATGCGGCGTGGCGGCCAGCGGCACATGGCTCTCGCCGGTGAGCAGGCCCGAGGTCGGATCGAAGCCGATCCAGCCGGCGCCGGGAAGATAGACCTCGCACCAGGCATGCAGATCGGTGAAGTCTGTCGCCGTTCCCGGCGGACCGTCGAGCGCGATCAGATCGGGCTTCAACTGGATCAGATAGCCGGAGACGAAGCGCGCGGCGATGCCGAGATTGCGCAGGATCTGCACCAGCAGCCAGCTTGAATCCCGGCATGACCCCTTTTTCGCGGCCAAGGTCTCTTCCGGCGAGAACACTCCGGTTTCCATGCGCACGATATAGGCGATCTCGCGCTGCAGCCGCGCATTGAGGTCGACCAGGAAATTGACGGTGTTGGCAGCGCTGCGATCGATGGTGTTCAGCAGCGCGGACAGCAGGGGTCCCGCGGGTTCCGGCGTGCGATAGATGGCGAGATCGTCGCGGATTTCTTCCGGATACTCGAATGGAAACGCCTCGGCCGACGGCTCGACGAAGAAATCGAACGGATTGTAGACCGTCATGTCGGCGACGAGGTCGACCTCGATCTTCAACTCCGTCACCGGCTCCGGAAACACGAAGCGGGCTAGGAAGTTGCCGTAGGGGTCCTGCTGCAGATTGACGAAGTGGTTGGCCGGCTCGACCTTGAGCGAATGGCTCAGCACCTTGGTGCGGGAATGCGGCGCCGGCTGCAGCCTGATGATCTGGGGCCCGAGAACCACCGGCCGGTCGTACTTGTAGTGGGTCAGGTGGTAGACAGCTGCCAGAATTGCCATGGAGCCCCGGAATTCAGCGTTTCAAACGATTTCGCTGAACCCTGACACATCTGGCGACCATTCTCCAAGCAGAGATGTTGCGGTGCACCTAATTTAAGCAACGGTTGCCGGCTCAGAAAAACGCCTGTATCCCCGTCTGCGCCCTTCCCAGGATCAGCGCATGCACGTCATGCGTGCCTTCATAGGTGTTGACCGTCTCCAGGTTCTGCGCGTGGCGCATGACGTGGTAGCCGATCTGGATACCGTTGCCGCCATGCATGTCGCGGGCCTGGCGGGCGATGTCGAGCGCCTTGCCGCAATTGTTGCGCTTGACGATCGAGATCATTTCCGGCGCCATCTTGCCTTCATCCAGCAGCCGCCCGACGCGCAAGGATGCCTGCAGCCCAAGCGCGATCTCGGTCTGCATATCCGCCAGCTTCTTCTGGTAGAGCTGCGTGCCGGCCAGCGGCTTGCCGAACTGCTTGCGGTCGAGACCGTATTGGCGGGCGCGGTGCCAGCAATCCTCGGCGGCGCCCATCGAGCCCCAGGAAATGCCGAAGCGAGCCCGGTTGAGGCAGCCGAACGGTCCGCCAAGGCCTTTTGCGTTGGGCAGCAGCGCGTCTTCGCCGACCTCGACGCCTTCCATCACCACTTCGCCGGTGATCGACGCGCGCAGGCTGAGCTTGCCGCCGATCTTCGGCGCCGACAGCCCCTTCATGCCTTTTTCCAGCACGAAGCCACGGATCTCGTCCTTGCCGTTCTCGCCCTTCAGCTTCGCCCAGACGACGAACACGTCGGCGACCGGCGCGTTGGAAATCCACATCTTCGAACCGGACAGCTTGTAGCCGTTGGCTGTCCTCTCGGCGCGTGTCTTCATGCCGCCCGGGTCGGAGCCGGCATCCGGCTCGGTCAGGCCAAAACAGCCGATCCACTCGCCGCTGGCAAGCTTGGGCAGGTACTTCCTGCGCTGTTCGTCCGAGCCATAGGCGTAGATCGGATACATCACCAGCGACGACTGCACTGACATCATCGAGCGATAACCCGAGTCGACACGTTCGACTTCCCGCGCGACCAGCCCATAGGTGACGTAGTTCGCACCAAGCCCGCCGAATTCCTCGGGGATGTTGATGCCGAGCAGGCCGGCCTCGCCCATTTCGCGGAAGATCGCGGTATCGAAAGTCTCGTTGAGGTAGGCGTCCTCGATCCGCGGCGCCAGTTTGTCGGCGGCGAAGGCGGCCGCGCCGTCACGCACCATGCGCTCGTCTTCCGAAAGCTGGCCCTCGATCAGGAACGGATCTTCCCAGACGAATGCGTTCTTGTCGGCGGCCATCGCGTTTCTCCCAAACCAATGCATGTCGCTCAAAACGATGACATGCATGAAGCAAAATGTTGGCCCGTTCTATCGGCCTGCGTCTCGAAAAAATCAAACGAAATTGATTCACGGATCAATGAGCTCTAGGAATGGATCATGAGTGTACAACGCCGCCTTTTGCCCAACATAAGCGCCCTTGCCGCCTTCGAGGCTGTGGCCCGGCTGGGCAGTTTCACCGCTGCCGCCCAGGAGCTCGATTTGACCCAGGGCGCGGTCAGCCGGCAGATCAGATCGCTTGAAGATCAATTCGGCCGCCGGCTGTTCGAACGCGACAGCCGCAATGTCAGGCTGTCGACATCGGGCGACATCTACGCCGAGGCGGTGCGTTCAGCACTTGGTCAGTTGCGTGACGCAGCCCTTGGATTGATGAGCAATCGGCATAGCGGCATCCTGAACCTTGCCATTCTGCCGACCTTCGGCACGCGCTGGCTGATGCCGATGATCCCCGATTTCGTAGAAAACAATCCCGATATCACCATCAATTTCGTCACCCGCGTCGGCCGCTTCGACTTCGCCAGGGAGAGGCTGGATGCCGCCATCCACTATGGCCTGCCGGACTGGCCCGAGGCCGACTCGACACTGTTGGTGCGCGAAACCGTGGCGCCGGTCGTGTCGCCCGAATTCCTCGCCGGCCGCGCCATCGCCTCACCGGCCGATATCGGCCACCTGCCGCTGCTGCACATGGCGACGCGTCCTGGCGCCTGGACCGAATGGTTCGAGCATCAGGGCCTGAGCGCGCCGACCGGACCGGGCATGCAGTTCGAGCAGTTCGGCACCGCCGCCCAGGCCTGCATGGCGGGGCTCGGCGTGGCGCTGCTGCCGCTGATCCTCATTGCAGGCGAACTGCAGCGCGGCCAGCTGGTGCCGGCGCCAGGCCGGCCCATGCAAAGCCGCAGCGCCTACTATCTCGTCGTCCCACACGACAAGCGCGGCCATCCGCCGGTCGCCAGTTTTCGCGACTGGCTGCTGGGCCAGGTCGAGAAGGAGCCGGCCGTTCTGGCGTGGTAGTTACTTCCGCTTCAGCGCATCCGCCAAGGCAGCACCGAATGCGCCTTGCTGTGCCGGCCGCTCCGGCTGACGTTGCTGCGGTGCCGGCGAACGCGGTGCCGGCCTGCCGCCACCATTGTCGCGTGGCCCGCCACGCGGTGCGCCACCCTCGCCGCCATCCTTGCGCATGGAAAGCGCGATGCGCTTGCGCTTGATGTCGACGTCGACGACCCGCACCTTAACCACATCGCCGGCCTTCACGACCTCATGCGCGTCCTTGATGAACCGGTCGGCCAGTTGCGAGACATGCACCAGCCCGTCCTGATGCACTCCGATATCGACAAAGGCGCCGAAGGCGGCCACATTCGTGACCGTGCCTTCAAGCAGCATGCCGGGCTTCAGATCCTTGATGTCGTCGATGCCGTCGGCGAAGGTCGCCGTCTTGAAGCCTGGGCGCGGGTCGCGACCGGGCTTTTCCAACTCCGCCAGGATGTCGCGCACCGTCGGCAGGCCGAAACGCTCGTCGACGAAGACGCGCGGGTCGAGTGCCTTCAGCGCGGCACTATCGCCCATCAGCGACCGCACATCGCGCCCGCAGGCGGCGACGATCTTCTTCGCCACGCCATAGGCCTCCGGATGCACCGACGAGGCATCGAGCGGCTCGCTGCCATTGGCGATGCGCAGGAAGCCGGCGGATTGTTCGAAGGCGCGCGGTCCGAGCCGCGGCACCTTGAGCAGATCCTTCCGGCTGGCGAACGGCCCGGTCGCATCGCGATGCGCAACGATCGCGTCGGCCAGAGACGCGCCGAGACCTGAAACGCGCGCCAGCAGCGGCGCCGAGGCGGTGTTGAGGTCGACGCCGACGGCGTTGACCGCGTCCTCGACCACCGCTTCCAGCGAGCGGCCGAGACGGTACTGGTCGACATCGTGCTGGTACTGGCCGACGCCGATCGATTTGGGCTCGATCTTGACCAGTTCTGCCAGCGGATCCTGCAGCCGCCGGGCAATCGAGACGGCACCGCGCAACGACACGTCGAGGCCGGGGAATTCCGCCGCCGCCGTCGCCGATGCCGAATAGACCGAGGCGCCGGCCTCGCTGACGATCACCTTCAGGGGCTTCGGACCACCATCCGCCGGCATGTCGGACAGCATCTCGGCGACCAGCTTTTCCGTCTCGCGGCTGCCGGTGCCGTTGCCGATCGAAATCAGCTCGACCTTGTGCAGCCGGATGAGCTTGGCGAGTTCCGCCTGCGTGCCGCGCACATCGTTCCTGGGCGGGAACGGGTAGACGGTCGTCGTGGTCAGCACCTTGCCGGTGCCGTCGACCACCGCCACCTTGACGCCGGTGCGGATGCCGGGATCGAGCCCCATAGTGGCGCGCGAACCGGCGGGAGCGGCCAGCAGCAAATCCTTTAGGTTACGGGCGAACACATGGATCGCTTCCTCTTCTGCCCGCTCGCGCAGGTCGCGCATCAAATCGAGAGTCAGGTGCAGCGACAGTTTTATCCGCCAGGTCCAGCCCGCCACCTCCACCAGCCAGCGGTCACCCGGCAGGCTGCCTCCGATGGCATAGGCATTGGCTATCATCCGCTCGACCGGCTTCACCGGCGACGTATCATCGGCATCGACCTCGATGTCGAGCGACAGCACTTCCTCGTTGCGGCCACGCAGCATCGCCAGCGCGCGATGGCTCGGCACATTTGCCCAGCGCTCGACATGGTCGAAATAGTCGGAGAATTTCGCACCGGCTTCCTGCTTGCCGTCGACCACCCTGGCGCGCATGAAGGCGCGCTCCTTCATGTAGCTGCGCAATTTTCCGACCAGATCGGCATTCTCGGCGAATTGTTCCGACAGGATGTCGCGCGCCCCTTCGAGCGCTGCCTTGGTATCGGCCACCTCTTCGCTGACATAGGCCAGCGCCAGTTCGGCAGGCAGCAATGAGCGGTTCGCCAGGATGGCTTCGGCCAGCGGCCCCAGCCCGCGCTCCCTGGCGATCTCGGCCTTGGTCCGGCGCTTGGGCTTGTAGGGCAGGTAGATGTCCTCAAGTTCCGCCTTGGTGCTGGCGGCGACGATCTTGCCTTCAAGCTCCTCGGTCAGCTTGCCCTGTTCGCGGATCGAGCCAAGGATGGTGTCGCGACGCGCATCGAGTTCGCGCAGATAGGCAAGGCGTTCGGCAAGATCGCGCAATTGCGTGTCGTCGAGCCCGCCGGTGACTTCCTTGCGGTAGCGCGCCACGAACGGCACTGTCGCGCCCTCATCGAGCAGTTCGATCGCCGCGGCCGCCTGTTCGGGCCGCGCGCTGATCTCGGCCGCGATGATGGCTGCAATGCGCTTGATGTCGGATGCCATGTCGTACCTGCTCTCGTCCAAAGAGCGGCGACCATAGGCGCAGACGTCCGGTCCGCCAACCGCCGCGTTTCCATGAGCCCGGCGGGTCCACAGGAAAGCGCGCGCTAATGTGGCGGCCAGGCGAGGATCAGACCATCCGGCTCAGCGCCTCGAAGAAGGCGACGATTTCGACATCGAGCGGATCGTCGACCGGCTCGGGCTGCGACGACATCTTGGCGATCACCACTTTGGTCCTGGGATCGACATACAGCCACTGGCCATGAATGCCGATGCCGCAATAGGCGCCGTTCGGCAAGCCCGTCTGGTACCATTTGTTGCGATAGCGGCCCTTCGGGAACAGCGGCTGCATCGCGCCGCGCTGCCAAGCGTCGGAACTGCCGCCGCTAGCAACCGTATCGCGCACCCAGGCTTCCGGCGCGATGCGGCGGCCATTGGCCACCCCGCCTTGCCGCATCATCTCGCCAACACGCGCCAGGTCGCGCGGCGTCACCGAAATACCGCCGGCCGTGCGCGCCGTGCCTTCCATGTCGACGCCGATCGAGGCTTCGCTGACAGCGCCGAGCGGCAGCCACAGCTTCTCGCGCATCAGGTCGGTGAACCGCTGGCCCGACGCGCGCTCGAGCAGCAGTCCGAGCAGGTCGGAATTCGGCGAGCGGTAGCGGAAGGTCTGGCCATGCGGCTCTGCAAGGCGTTGCAAGGTCAAAATGAATTCGCGCAGGCTCTCCGTGCCGCCGCCCGGATTCCACAGCGTGGCGCGACGATAGCGGGCGAAAGCGCTCTCCGGATCGAGATAGGCCTCCTCGAAATCGAGGCTGACGCTCATGTCGAGCACATGCCGCACGCTCGCATCGCCATAGGCAGAGCCGGCGGCTTCAGGGATGTAGGCCGTCACCGGCGCTTCCGGGTCGAATACGCCCTCGCCTTCCAGAATGCCGGCAATGATGGCGGTCAGCGACTTGCTGATCGAAAAGATGATGTGGCGGGCGCCGAAATCCATATGCGGGGCGAACCAGTCGCCGACGATCTTGCCGTCTTTCATCACCGTCAGTGCGTCGGTGCTCGAACGCGCGAGAAATTCAGCCACTGTCTCCGATGTGCCGGCGATCGCGACCTTTTCGCCGAGCAGGCCGCCCATATCGCGCACGGGGGTTTCGACAACGCCCGACGTCGCCGCCACGCGGGCGGTCGGCACCAGTTCGCCGAGGTTCTGGAACGACCACCGGTTGAAGGGGTACTCGCGCCAGTTGGCGAGCACCACCTGGTTGCGCCGGAAGCCATAGCGGGTCTCGAACACGGTCTTGCCGGTCATGGCGTTTCCTTCCGGGTCGTTTCTTCTTTGTGGGGGCTCAGCGAAGTGCCGTGGCGATAGCGTGCACGGCCTTCAGCGTCGCTATGGAATAGGCCCCATTGGCGAAATCCGGCCAGGTCGAAAGCTTCACCACGACCATTCCGGTGTTCCAGTCGATATGGATCATCTGACCGAACACGCCGCGGCACATCAGTGCGCGCGAGCGCGGATCCTCGATCCAGAACTGGTTGCGATAGCTGCCCTCCGGCAGGCTGGGGCTGAAGTCCGGCCCATGCCTGCCGTTGCGCGTCGCCTCGACCCAGCCGGCCGGAACGACGCCGCCACCATTGTCGAGGATCAGCTGGCCGAAGCGGCCATAGTCGCGCAGCGTCGCGTTGAAGCCACCGTCGGCCACCGCATAGCCGGCGCTATCGACCGTGAAGCAGGCGCTTTCATCAGCGCCGAGCTTTTGCCAGAGTTCTTCCGAAACTACCTGCGGCAGCCGTTTGCCCGTCACCCGCTCCATGATGAAGGCAAGCACGTCGGTCTCGATCGAGCGGTATTCGAATTGAGCCCCGTGCGGGCGGATCGTGTCCTTCAAGCCGAGGATCAGCTCGAACATGTGCGAGGGCCAACGAAAGGCCGGATCGCTGTCCGGCGGCACCGGCTTCCAGCCGGTGGCGACATCGACCTGGCCGATGTCGGAATAGCGGTCGGTATATTCCTCTGAGAAACGGACGCCGCTGGTCATGTCCAGCACATGCTGGACGCTGGCGCCGGTCCAGCCGGTAACGCCGAGTTCCGGCAGGTAATCTGTTACCAGTCTGGCCGGATCGATCAGGCCGCGCCCGACCAGTATGCCGAACACCGAACCGGTAACGGACTTCGCCATCGACTGCGACAAGTGCAGCGTGCGCTCATCCATGCCGTTGAAATAGCGCTCATAGGCGACCTTGCCGTCCTTGAGCACCAGAAAGCCGTCCGTATAGGTCTCGTCGAGCAGCCCGGCGAGCGTCGTCGGCATGCCCTCGCTGTCCTCGACCGCCAGCCCGTCGAGATCAACCTCGGCGCGTTCGAAGCGGTGGCGATGGCCATTGCCGCGCCAGACTTCGGCGGTCGGCAGAATTTCACGGATGTGCTGGAACGCCCAGCGGTTCCACGGCGGCCGGTCCCAGTCGAGCTTCGGCGGTACCATGGCGGGCGGCGAGCCCTGCATGATCGGCGGCCGCGGATCGGAATTGCGATAGGAGTCCATGACCGCCGAGTCCCTTGAACATGAAAACGGACCCGGCGGCGTGTGCCGCCGGGTCCGTCGAACCCAGTTTATTTCTGCAACTCGGTCCAGATCTTGGTGTAAATTTCCTGGGTCTCCGGCGAGCACATCTGCTGCAGCTCGCCACGTGGCTTGTCCGCGGCCGGAATGATGACTTCGGGCGCGTCCTTCATGTCGGCCGGCATGTACTTGTCCGAGCCGGTGATGGCATTGGCGTAGCGATGGAAGGCCGAGAGACCTGCCGCGTTTTCCGGGTCCATGATGAAGTTCTGGAAAAGCTTGGCGTTCTCGACGTTCTTGGCTTCCTTAAGAACGACGACGTTGTCGCTCCACAGGCCGAAGCCTTCTTTCGGATAGTTGTAGTGGATGGCCGGGTTGGCCAGCCGCTGGCGCAGCGCCGAGCCGTTCCAGTCGCTGGTCGCCTTGAAGTCGCCGGCGCCCATCTTCTCGATGGTGTTGTATTCCATCGCGATCCAGTTCGGTTTGGCCGCCACCAACAGGTCGCGCACCTTCTTCAGCACCGCCTTGTCGTCGGTGCATTGCTGGCCGCCGACATACTTGATCGCGGCGAACATCACATCGCCCATCTCCGGAACGACATTGACCTTGCCCTTGAGCTCGTCAGGCGTGTTGAAGATGATGCCCCAGCTATCGGCCGGCCCCTTGTAGGCATCGGTATTGACGACCACGCCGATCGTGCCCCACGCCCATGGAACACTGTATTTGCGTCCCGGATCGAAATCGGGATTGGCCCATTCCGGCGCCACGTTCTTGAAGTTTTCCATCTTGCCAGGATCGGTCTCCTGGATGAGGCCTTCCTTGATCCAGATCGGCACGTAGGTCTGCGACGGCACCGCAATGTCGAAGCCGGTGCCTCCCTGGCGAACCTTGGCCAGCGCGGTGTCATTGGAATCGTAGTCGGTGATGGTCACTTTGACGTTGTATTTGGCCTCGAACTTCTTGATCACGTCGGGGCTGGTATAGTTGCCCCAATTGTAGATGTTGAGCACGCCGTCGGCGCGGGCGAGGCCCGTCGAGGCGAGCAACGCCAACCCCATGGCGGTTGCTGTTGTCTTCCAGTTCATGGTTTTAACTCCCATTTTTCGGTTCAGTCTCGTTTCCTGCTGACGAAGAAAAACAACGTGACGATCGCGACCGAAAGCAGCAGGAAGGCGGTCGATATCGCGTTGATCTCGGGTGTGATGCCGCGGCGGATCTGGCCGAGCATGTAAGTGGGCAGCGTGTCCTGGCCGCCTGATTTGACGAACTCGGTGATGACGACGTCGTCGAGCGAGATGACGAAGGCCAGCATCAGCCCGGCCAGGATGCCGGGCCACAGAAGCGGCAGCGTGATGCGCCGGAAAGCCTTCCAGGGCGTCGCGTAGAGGTCGGCTGCGGCACGCTCCAGCGTCAGGTCCATATTCTCAAGCCGCGCCCGGATCGGCAAATAGGCAAAGGGAATGCAGAACGCCGTGTGTGCGGCGACCAGATAGCCGATGCCGGAATAGCCGGTGAAGATCTTGATGCGCGAGAAGAAGATCAGCAGCGCCACGCCGGTCACGATCTCGGGCACCATCAGCGGCTGGTTGATCGCCGCATATTTGAAGGTGAGGCCGGGATAGGGCGCGGTGCGGGTGGTGGCGAGCGCCGCCATGGTGGCAAAGATCGTGGAGAGCACCGCCGCGATGGAGCCAATCTGGAAAGAACGCAGCGTGGCATCGACGACCTGCGTGTTCTGCCATGCCGACTGGAACCATTTCAGCGAAAAGCCGCCCCATTCGGAAGTCGAGCTCGCCGCGTTGAAGGCATAGATGACCAGCACCATGATCGGCAGGTACAGCACGATAAAGCAGGTCGCGGCGATCGCGGTGAATCCTGGCTGATGCTTGATGGAAAAGTTCTTAGCCATGACGCACCCCCGATCTTCCGGCATTGCGCACATAGGCAAGCAGCGCCACCATGACGATGATCATGACGGCGATCGACAGCGCCGAGCCGAGTGGCCAGTTGCGACCCTGCCCGAACTGCAATTCGATCAGGTTGGACAGCATCATGTTCTTGCCGCCGCCAAGAACGCTCGGTGTCACATAGGCGCCAAGCGCTGGAATGAAGACCAGTATGGAGCCGGCGATGACGCCCGGCTTGACCAGCGGAAAGATGATCCGCCGCAGCACCTGGAAGCGCGACGCGTAAAGGTCGTACCCCGCCTCGACCAACCGGAAATCGAGTTTTTCCATGCTGGCATAAATCGGCAGCACCATCAGCGGCAGGTAGACATAGGCCATGCCGATCAGGATCGCCGTGTCGGTGTAGAGTATCTGGATGGGCGCCGAGATGATGCCGAGCTTGAGCAGGATCGTGTTGACGATGCCTTCGTTGCGGATGATCTGCAGCACCGCGAAGGTGCGGATCAAAAGGTTGGTCCAGAACGGAATGGTAATCAGGAACAGCCAGAGATCGCGGGTCTTTTCGCTGCGCGTCGCCATGAAATAGGCGGTCGGGAAACCAAGCACCAAAGTGGCGATCGTCGTCACCACCGAGAGCTTGATCGAGCGCAGGAAGATGGTGACGTGGGCGGCGGCGATCGAAAGCGTGTCGTCGAAGATATCGCGTTCCAGAAACACCGATACCCAAGCTTCCGGCGAGAACTGCCACTTCACGTCGCCATAGGAGCCTGGCGTCAGGAACGAGTAGACGAGCACGATCAGCAAGGGGCCGGTCGCGGCGAGGAAAATGACCAGCAGCGCTGGCGCTGACAAAAGCCAGCGGTCACGGACATCGCGCCGCTCCGCTGCCTTGGCGACTTCTTCCGCGGTCGCCATCGTCAGTCCTTCAGAACCTGAGCGGCATCGCTGCCGATGAGGATGCCGACTGCGTCGCCCTTCTCGAAACCGCAGCCCGCGCTGCGCGTGTTCTGCTGGCGTACCGTGAAGAGTTCGCCACTGTCGAGATGAACATGGATGTGGGTGTCGGTACCGAAATAGACGATGTTTTCGACCGTCCCCGACAGTTCGCCCTTGGCCTTGGTCAGCTTGGCGTGTTCGGGCCGAACCACCACCGTGGCGTTGGGTTTGGGCTGGAAACCCTGGGCCACGGTCGCCTCGATGGTCGCACCGGATTTGAGCGTGGCGCGCGCCTTGCCGTTGGCCATCTCGCTGATGGCGGCGGTGAGGAAGTTGGTTTCACCGATGAAGTCGGCGACGAAGCGCTCCGCCGGCTTGTCGTAGATATCCCAGGGCGAACCGACCTGCAGGATCTTGCCTGATGACATCACCGCGATGCGGTCTGACATGGTCAGCGCTTCTTCCTGGTCGTGGGTGACGAAGATGAAGGTGATACCGGTCTCGTGCTGCAGCCGTTTCAACTCGATCTGCATCTCCTTGCGCAGCTTATAGTCAAGCGCCGACAGCGGCTCATCGAGCAAAAGCACCTTCGGCTGCGGCGCCAAGGCGCGGGCCAAGGCCACGCGCTGCTGCTGGCCGCCGGAGATCTGGCTGGTACGACGACCGGCGAGTGCCTCCATCTTGACCAGCTTCAGCATCTCGGCGACGCGCGCCTTGATCTCGGCCTTCGGCTTGCCCAGCATTTCCAGGCCAAAGCCGATATTGTCGGCGACCGTCATGTGCGGGAACAGCGCATAGGACTGGAAAACGGTGTTGACCGGCCGCTTGAAGGGCGGAAGCGGCGCGATGTCCTGGCCGTAGAGCAGGATTTCACCGGCGGTTGGAAAGTCGAAGCCGGCGATCAGCCTGAGCAACGTCGTCTTGCCGCAGCCGGATGGCCCCAGCAACGTGAAGAATTCGTTCTCGCGGATGGATACCGAGACCGTGTCGAGGGCAGCTACCTGCCCCTCACCTGATCCGAAAATTTTGCTGACGTTTACTACTTCAATCGCATTTCGATCCGGTTTGTCCGGCACGATTACGCCTCACTGTTGACCCCGCTCTTGCTGGCGGAGCTCTTCCCCTGTTCGATGTGACCACATGGCCGGTGGGTTGGCAAGCCCGGCATTGGGTCACAGTTCAATCAGTCATTGAGGCCTGCAAGCCCCATGCCATAGTCAGGCCTGATAGGTGACCTTGCCGCCGCAAATCGTCGTCACCGGCCGCACCTTGTGCAGGTCGGCCGGGGCGGTGTTCTCGATATCCATCGACAAAACCACCAGATCCGCCATGTAGCCTGATTTCAGCGTGCCCTTGCGGTGCTCGGCGAATTCGGCGTAGGCGCCCTCGATCGTGTAACCGGCGATCGCTTCATGCAGTGAGAAACTCTGGTCCGGGTCGCTTTCTGCCCACGGTTTGCGCAACACTGCCGCCTGAATGCCCCGGATCGGATCGATCGGCGACACCGGCCAATCGGATGCGAAGACCACATGCGCGCCGGCATCCTTCAAGGTCCGCCAGGCATAGCTCAGCGGCCAGCGCGCCGGTCCGATGCGCGATACCGTCGGCTCCAGTGGAAAATCCATTGCGCCCGGCGGATGCGGCGGTTGCATGGAGGCAATGACGCCGAGTTCGGCGAAACGCGGCACATCAGCGGTGGTGGTGACCTCGATGTGCTCGACGCGGTGACGGCTGTCGCGCTTGCCGTTCTCCTTCTGCGCCGCCTCATAACCGTCCAGCACCGCGCGCACCGCGCCGTCGCCGATCGAGTGCACGGCGATCTGCAACCCGCGTCTGTCGACCGCGACGGCCAGATCGATGAATTGTTGCGGCGTGAACAGCGGCTCGCCAACCCAGTCCGGGCGGTCGGCATAGGGCTCGACCATGACAGCGGTCCAGGAATCGAGAACGCCGTCGTAGAACACCTTGACCATGCCCGACGACAGCCATTCGCTGTTGTAGCGTTCGGCCATATCGGACGCCTTGTCGAGCATGTCGAGCGTCATGAAATTCTTGTAGTGGAACGGGATCTTGACGCGGCAGGGCAAGCCTTCCTCGGCGTCGATCTCGGCCAGCAGCTCAAGCTGATAGAGATTGCCGTCCATGTTCTGGATCGAGGTGATGCCGTGGCGGGCGCACCAGGCGAGCCCGCGCCGCATGATGTCGCGGTCGGCGTCCCGCTCCGCCGTCGTCGGCATCGGGTCCGGCTCGCCGCCGGTCGACAGCCCCAGCCGCACCCGGCCTTCGCCGGCAAGATCGAGCACCGGGCCAAAGGCCTCACCCTCGCGCAATTCACCAGCGGCCAGTCCATCGTCACCCATGACGATCTCATTGCCCGGACCAAGCGTGCGCCCCTGCAGGATGCCGGCCATTTCCAGCGCCTTGGTGTTGGCCCACATGGTGTGATGGTCTGGCGCCGCCATGCAGAACGGGCGATCGGGCAAGATGGCGTCGAGGTGATGGCGCGTCACGCGCTCGCTGCCGAGCACGGTGTAGTCGACGCCCTGGCCGACCAGCATCTTCGCGTCGGGCCGGGTCGGCGCATAGTCGCGGATCGCCTTCTGCAGCGCCTCGAAGCCATGAATACCGGTGAGTTGAAGGTGGGCAAGTTCAGCCCCGCCCGAAAACAGATGCATATGGGCTTCGATGAACCCCGGGACCACCGAACCGCCCTTGGCGTCGATGACCCTGGTGGCCGGTCCCTTGAACTCTTCGATGGAGGCGCGGCTGCCGATGGCGACGATTGCGCCATCCTTGACGGCGACAGCCTCGGCGGTGGGATTGTCGTCGTCGATGGTCAGTACACGACCATTGATGACGATCAGATCCGCATTGTGACCCGCACCTGTGACAGACATCGCGACTCCGCGCTTTTGACGACTGACTGAGACCGACAACCTCTTGTCCAACGACCTGCCACTCCACCGGAGCGGCGCCATGGGACGAAAAAGAATGCCAGCGCGCTGTCTTGGAAATTCCCCTTGTCATCCCAAGAGGCAGCGTGGATAAAGAATGCGACTGATTATTCGCGTTTGTCAACATACCGAATCTGGAATGTATTGTGGACAGCAAGCTCCCACCATGTTGAGACCGGGCGGGGAACGAGGACATCAAGCCGTGAAGCGCAGTCTCGACCGCAAAACCAGGATAGCGCTCGAACCGCGCAAACAGCCGCGGCAACAACGCTCCAGCAAGGTGGTCGACCGGATTCTCGACGCAGCGCTGGTCTTGACGCGGGAGCAAGGAACCAAGACGCCGACGACGCTCGCCATTGCGCAGCGCGCAGGCTTGTCGGTTGGTTCGATCTACCAATACTTCCCCAACAAGGAAGCCATTCTTCTGGACCTCGCCCGGCGCTGGCTGTCATCCTTCCCCGAGGTGATCGCCAAGCGTATCAAGGTCGCCCCGCCCACCAACCGTGAAGAGTTTCGGCGCGAAGTGCGCAAGCTCTTCATCGACACGTCCAGACTCTACCTCGAAAACGCCAGCCTGATGCCGGTGATCGAGGCCATTTCAGGCAACGCCGACCTCAGGCCGATCCAGAACGAATATGACGAGCAGATCATCGCGCTCTACGCCGCATGGCTGCAGCATGTGAACCCGGCGCTTGAAAACAAGATCGCCAGCCGGCTCGGCGTGCTGATGATGGACGTCGGGCACGCCTGCCGGCTTGTCGGGCTGAAAAGAGACCGCAAGACATACGACCTCATCGAGGACGATGTGGAAAGAATGTGGCTCGCTCTGGTGAGCCCTTATCTCAATCTTGAATCTTGACTGATTTCACACTTCGAGAGGAATTTATGAAGACTGTTTTCTCCCCTCTGCACGCCGGCCATGCCGGCCAAATGGAACTGGTCACATCAGCCATCGTGCCGGGTTTCGAAAAGCCATCGCGGGCCGAATTCATCAAGGCACGGGTCGAAAGCGAGAAACTCGGTCCCATCATCGCGCCGCACGAACATGACCTCGCCGCCGCCAAGCGCATCCACAAATCGGACTATATCGACTTTCTCCCGACAGTCTGGCCGCAATGGCTGGAAGCAGGCCTCACGGGCACGGCGATGCCCTTCACCTGGCCGACGCGCGGCCTGCGCGGCGACGTGCCGCCAAAGCGCGTCGACGCACTGCTCGGCTATTATTCCTTCGATGCCGGCGCCACCTTCGTCGAAGGCACATGGGCTGCGATCAAGTCTTCCTACGATGTGGCGCTGACCGCCGCCGGCCTGGTCAAGGATGGCGAGGCTTCCGCCTTCGCGCTCTGCCGTCCGCCCGGCCACCATGCCGGGGCTGGCTTCATGGGCGGCTATTGCTACATCAACAACGCCGCCGTCGCCGCGCAATGGTTCCGCGACCAGGGCGCCAGACGCATCTCGATCCTCGACGTCGACTATCACCACGGCAACGGCACGCAGGAGATCTTCTACGACCGTGCAGACGTCCAGGTGCTCAATCTGCATGGCGATCCGATGGTCGAGTACCCGTTCTTCCTCGGCCATGCCGACGAACGCGGCGCGGGTGCCGGCGAAGGCTTCAACATCAACTATCCGATGCCCTTCGGCACCGACTGGGATGCATGGAACGCCTCGCTCGAGGATGCCTGCGCCAGGCTCACCGCTTATGCACCGGATGTCGTCATCGTCTCGCTGGGTGTCGATACGTTCGAGAAGGACCCGATCAGCCAGTTCAAGCTGAAGACATCTGATTATCCAAAGATCGGCCGCCGCATCGGCGGGCTCGGCCTGCCGACGCTGTTCGTCATGGAAGGCGGCTATGCCGTCGAGGAGATCGGCATCAACGCGGTCGGCGTGCTGACCGGGTTCGAGGATCGGTAAATGCCTGTCGTCCCGGAGCATCTAGCGGTTTTGGGACAACGACAGGCATAAGCAAAAGGCCACCGGGACCGGGCGGCAACATCGCCCGGCTCCCACGATCAGGCCAAGGCCTTAGCGTTCGGCGCCAGCAACCGGCGCGCCCGTCCATTCAAATACTCCCTAGCCTGGGGAAATCGACCGGCCGCCGAAATGGCCGGCGAAGATTTTCGCGTCCCGGTCTTCTGTCCGAGGCGCGAAAACCGACCTCTGAGTCGCACGTGAGTCCACCGGATTCGATTTTGTCAAATCGCGTTTGATGTCAGATTCAACTGCGGGTAGATTAGACCCGAATCAGCCGGTCCTTGGGGGGCGCGGCGACCACCCAAAGTCTCTTGTTCCGGAGCTTTTCCGGCACCAGACGCGGACGGCTTCGCGTTCCCTGAATGGATTCGGGATTTGGTTCGGCGCAGCCCTGCGCCACGCGTGTGTCTTCGTCAAAGTAATGCGTATTCGGGTTCGGCGGCTGGCTTCCAGCGTCCGGACAGCAGAAACGATTCCGGCCAAAAGCAACAAGAATGAGCAGTCCCGCCGCACTTCTTCAATCCGACACATTGGGCTCGCGCCTGACGTCGCGCGGCGATCTCACCAGCTTTTTCATGCAACTGACCGCCGAGATCGGGGCCGACAGCTACATGTTGGTCGCCATTGTCCACGACCAGGACCGCAACGATGCGCGCATCGTCTCCTCCAACTGGATTTTCGATGCCATCGAGCTGATCGGCAAGCGGCTGATCGCCGGGCTCGCGCAAGGCGCGCTCACCGTCGCGCCAGGTATCCGTCCACATCCGCTCGTGGCATCCCGGGCACCAGAAACAGACGGATTGATCACCGGAGAGGAAGCCTGCCTTCTCGACGTGCTCGGCCATGCCGAAATCTATTCGCTACGCCTTAATGTCGGTCGCCAGCGCCTGTTCGCCCTGTTCTCTGCGGCGACCGCCGGCAGCATCGACCAGCCGGCGTTGATGCGGGCGCAACTGAAATGCTGCTACGCGCTCTCGCACATCCCGCAACTGATTGCCGCTGCCGCCATGCAGGATCCGTTGTCGGATCGCGAGCGCGAATGCCTGTTCTGGGTTTCCGAAGGCAAGACCACCGACGAGGTCGCCGTCATCCTTGGCGTCTCCTCCAACACCGTCAACAGCTACATCACCCACGCCATCCAGAAATTCGCGGCCAGCAACCGCGCGATGGCTATCGCCACGGCGATCAGGAGCGGCATCATTTGAAACACGCCGATATCAAGGAAACGGCCGAAGCCCTTTTCAACGAGCAGCGCAACCCGTTCGGGGCCTTCACCCTTGGCTCCGAAACCCATCACGCTGTCACCATTCCCGATGCCGTGCGCCGCTGCCGCTGGATCGCCGTTGACATGAATGCCTCGGCTTTCGGCCTCTTCTTCGTAAGCCCCTCGCCCGAGCGGGCGCGGCTCGTGCCATGCTTTGATTCCGACTATCCCGGCATTGCCGTGGCCACCAAGTTCATCTCAGGCGCCAACGGCGAGGAGATCGTGCGCCACACCCGCATCTCGACCGAGCCGCGCTGGTGGACGGATGACGGCGTCGCCGCCATGGCGGAGCTGTTTGGCAATCTCGCCTGGACCGAGCGGATGGCAGCGCTGGCGCCCGGAACCAGCGGCATCGCTTTTCCCGTGCACGCCGACCGCGGCCAATGCGGTCTTGTCGTATTCCTGGGCTCGGAGATGACCTTGCAGCAGGATGCGCTCTACGAAATACACGCCCGCTGCTTTTCGCTGTTCGCCGCCGTCGCCCGCATCCGTCCGGGCGATACCGGCCGCATGCGGGCAATCTCCAAGCGCGAGCTCGAATGCCTTAAGCTGACCGCCAACGGCAACACCAGCGAAGAGATCGCGCGGCTCCTGAAACTATCGGTGCACACCGCTAACCAGTATCTGACCCAATCGACCCAGAAGCTCAACGCCGTCAATCGCAACCAGGCCGTGGCCAAGGCGCTGCGGCTGGGCTTGATCGAATAGGGGTTTTCGACAGGCAGCTCGATAGCGACCGACGTCAGCGATAGGCGAGCGGCTCGACCCTGCGGATGCGCGCCTGTTCGATCACCGCCTCGAGCAGCGCCGTATTGTGCTCCGGGTCTTCGCCCGGCTTCTCGAACGACACGTAGTTGACCGCCACCGAAGCGCCAAGCTCGCTCAGCGTCAGCTGGAAATAGACGGTGACGCCGGGCGGCCTCAGTTCCAGATCGAGCACGATGCGCGGGCTGCCGCTCCAGTCGACATGCGCCTCGCCGCCATGGCCGAGCCGCAGAGTGCCCGGCATGAAGAACAACTCGACCGCTGAATCGACCAGGTCCGACAGGCACGCGAAATGCTCCAGCCGGATAAAGGCGATGTAGTCGGCGACATCGATCAGCCTGAGTTCCCCCACCACCTGCTCGATGGCGCTGGCGACGATGATCTCGCGAGATTTTGCGTGCGGTTGCCGGTTCATGAAATCTGTCTGCGCTCAGCCTTTTTCGAGTAGACGATCCGCACCAGTTCGGCGACGGCCTGGTAGAATTGTGACGGGATCACACTATCGACCGAAACTTGCTTGTACATGGAGCGGGCGAGCGCCACGTCCTCGAAGACCGGGATGTTGTGTTCCCGCGCGATCTCGCGGATTTTCAGCGCCACCAGATCCTGCCCCTTGGCCAGCACCATGGGTGCCGAGTCCTCGTCGCGCACATATTTCAGCGCGATCGAGAAGTGCGTTGGGTTGGCGATGATCAGCGTCGCGCGCGGCACCGCCGTCATCATCCGCTTGCGCGCCCGGTCGCGCGCCAGCGAGCGCAGCCGCGACTTGACGATCGGGTCGCCCTCGGACTGTTTGAACTCGTCCTTGACCTCCTGCTTGCTCATGCGCAGATCCTGCTTCCAGTGGAAGCGCGACCAGACGATGTCGATTGCCGCGATCAGCCCCATGACGAAGACGATCGCCACCAGGATGTCGACGGCGATGCCGCGGATGACGAGACCGAAGGCGACCGGATTGGTGATCATCCCGGCGAGCAGCTTTCGGTGGTCTTCCGACAGCGTGAAGCTCAGCACGACGATGGCAAACCCGACCTTGCCGAGTGACTTCAGGAACTCGACCCAACCCTGGATGCCGAACAGCCTGTTCCATCCCTTGGCGATCGAAATGCGCGAGAGTTGCGGCCGGATCCGCTCGCCTACGAATTGCGGCATGTTCTGGAACACCGAGGCGCCGATGCCGGCGACGGTCAGCAGCACCATCAGGCTCAGGATGGCGCGGCCAACCTCGAGGAGGACGATCTTGTAGAGCGCGATGACGTCGGTCTCGGTGTCCATCGGCCAGGCTTCCGGCTTCTCCAGGAACATCGACAGGAACATGCCGAGATCGATGATCGCATCCTTGGCGTAGAAGACGGTGAACACCAGGATGGCAACGAACGAGGCAAGGAGCGCTGTCTCCCGCGAATGGGGCAGTTTGCCCTGTTCGATGGTGTCGCGGATCTTCTTTTCCGTCGCCTCTTCGGTTTTCGAATCCTTGTCGACCGCGTCAGCCATGGCGCGGCCTTAGGCGGCGTCTTGGGTCGAGGGCAGTTCGAAGGCACCTTCGCGCGACAGCCGGATCGTCGTCGTAACGATCGTCTTGCGGGCCGCCGTGATGTCGGCGAGAGGGACCCCGTCCGAGCCCTGTCCGAGTTCGGCTTCGATCATGCGCCGCGAGCGGGCGCCGATGGCCGACAGCACCGATTCTGCGAGTGCGGCCGAAGTGCCGCGCAGGGCCAGCGTGACCAACTCCGTCGACAGCCCGTCGAACAGCAGCACCCGCGCTTTCTGGGTGAGCAGCGGCAAATCGTCGAAAGCAAACAGGCGGGCCCTCACACCGTCGAGATCAGGCGTGCCGGCGGCTTCCAGATCCTGCATGACTTCCTCGAGCAGCGGCTTGTCGAGTTCGTTGAGAACGCTGGCGACACGCGCCTGCCCGGCCGAGGTGTCCTTGGTCGAGGTTTCCGCCAGCACGCTGATGCGCAGCCGGTTTTCGACGATCCTGGCGGCAGCGTCGGGAACATTGGCCATCGTCACCATGCGCTTGATGATTTCTCCACGCATCGGCTTGGTCAGTGTCAGCAGCACGTTGGCCGCCACCTGCGGCGCCAGCTTCGACAACACCATGGCCGCCGTCTGCGGATGCTCGCCGGCCAGGAAGGCACCAAGCCGCGCCGGTTCGAGCTTTTCGAGTTCGGGCCAGATCGGCGGCGGGCCTTCCGGTGCGACCTCGAATTTCTTGTCGCCCATGATCGCGCTCATCTCTTCGGGCGAGAGCGATTCGTTGAGGATGGTGTCCATCCTGTCGGCGGAATCGAGCAATCCCGCCCCTTCCGTGAACTCGGCCTCGAACTCGGCGACGATGCGCTCAAGATCGCTTTGCGGAATCGTCCGCAGCAGGCGGGCGCCCTCGATCAGGGCCTTCAGTTCTTCCTGCTTGAAGAATTTCAGCAGGCGGCTGGCCGACGGCTTGCCCATCGCCACAAGTATGGCGGCCGCCTTCTGCGCGCGGGTCAAGGTCACCGGCGTCGTCATGCCACTCGCCTCCGCTGCCACCGGCAAGCCCCGCAAACCATGTCTAGGCGCCCTTCGTGCCGGCGATGATTTCGGTCAGCCTGATGCCGAACCGCGACGGATCGCTTTCCAGCACGGTGATCTCGCCGCGCGCGATCTTGCGGCCGTTGACCACGACGTCGACAGGTTCGCCGATGCGGCGATTGAGCGCCACGGTCGACCCTTTTTGCAGCGCCATCAGATCGGAGACCGGCATCTCGGTGCTGCCGAGGATGATCTGGACATCGACGGGGATGTTCATGATCACGCTCGAATTGGCTGATGAGGCCGCCCTGAAGGCCGCATCGGGGCGTTGCTCCTCTTCATGCAGGACACCGCGCAACTCTTCGATGGCGCGATCGAGTTGCTCGTCCGGCTGGTCGAGGTCGGCTTCCGCCTTGGTTTTGGCCATGATCGTCTCCAAATGCTCAGGCGCGTCCGGCGGCAGCCGGCATCAGCCCGTCGATAAAGTCCTGCCCGGCGTCGTAAGGATGCCTGACCCGGACGGTGTAATTCTGTCCCAGTTTGCCGAACTCGCATACGAACAGCGTCTTGCCCCGTGCGCTGAGACGCGCCTGGGACTGGGCCGTCTCCTCGAATTCGATGACGTCGCCGATTTCGAAACCGGCGAGATCGCCGAGCGTCAGCCGCGCCAGCGGCATCGTGGCCTCGAGCGCCACGGTGGAGCGCATCACCTCTTCCGAAAAGCGGGCGCGCCAGCTGGGGCCGTGATCGTCGTCGCTGACAGGCACGGCTCCGTCGCGGCTGGCCAGCACGACGCGCTGCGGCATCGTCACCGTGACGGTGCCACTATCGGCCGGCGTCGAGATGCCAAGCACAATGCGGATTGCCGCGCCATCGCGCAGCACATACCGCTTCGCCTCGGTGCCGGACATTGCTCGCGGCGCGGGCAGGCGCAGGTCGAGCGAGCGCTTTCCCGATCCGTTGAGGGCCTGCGCGACCTGCTGGAACACCATGGTCGAAACATCGATTTCGATCTGCGACAGATCGCGTTCGATCGGCGATGCCGGCAGATCCGGGTCGCCGCCGAACAGCGTGCAGACCATGATCGCGATCGCCGGAGCATCGATCACCAGGGTCATCGCATCGGAGGACGCCGACGAGCCGATCACGGTCATGGCAAACGTGTCGCCGGCACGCGAACGCGCCTCGGGAACGCGGCTGACCTCGATCGCTTTGAGGTCGACGACGACCGGAACGCCAAGCTCGCTGGTCAGGCTTTTCTGCAACAGCGGTACGGCGCGTTCGGCCATGGCGCGGCCTGCGTCGATGACCTGCGCGGCCTCGCCGCTGTCGCCGACCAGACGCTCGATGATCAGCGAACGCGCTTCCGCTGGGCTGCCCGGACTGGTCATGACAGTGCTGGGACCGATCTATCGCGCATCGTTCAGGCGGCCTTCTTTTCGACGGTGCCGGTATTCATCGTGCTCTGCTCGACGGCATCGATCGTCGGCCGTTCATAGGACGAGATGGTCTTACGGCCGAACTCGATCGCCACCTGCGGCAGCGCGCCGTTCATGTAGGCCAGCAGCGTCTGCTTGACGATGATATAGAGGCGGTTCTTCTTCTCGCGCACCGTCTTGATCTTGGTGGCGACCGGCCCGACCACCGAATAGGACAGGAAGATGCCGAGGAACGTTCCGACAAGTGCGGCACCGATCAGACCGCCGAGGATTTCCGGCGACTGGTCGAGCGCGCCCATCGCCTTGACCACGCCGAGCACGGCGGCGACGATGCCGAGCGCCGGCAGGCCATCGCCCACCGCCACCATCGCGTGATAGGCCTTCATCTTGTCGGACCTGATGGTCTGGATCTCTTCGTCCATCAGCGCCTCGATCTCGTGCGAGCGGGCATTGCCGATGATGATGATACGGCAGTAGTCGCAGATGAAATGCGTCAGGTCATGATTGTGCAGCACGGTTGGGAACGCCTGGAAAATCGCTGACTCTTCCGGATTGTCGATATGCGCCTCGACTTCGCTGCGGGATTTCGAGCGCAGCTCGCGCATCAGCGAGTGCAGCACGCCGAGCGTCTCGAGATAGTCCTGTTCCTTCGGCACCGCCTGCTTGAAGGCTTCGAGAATGGCCTTGCCGGTGTCCTTGACCGTCTTCATCGGATTGGCAACGAGGAAGGTGCCAAAAGCCGCACCACAGATGATCACGACCTCCCATGGCTGGATCAGCACGTGAAGATGGCCGCCCATGGCCATGAAGCCGCCAAGGACGCAGCCGAGCGTTACCACCAGTCCAATCAGAATGCCCACGACAGGTCCTTCCGCATTTCACATCAGGAGCTAGGGATAGTCCCCGTGCCTTGTGTGAGGCTTGAATCGAGGGCTTGGAAGCGATTCAGTTTCGCGCAAGGAAGTAGGGGTATTGTGCCGGCATAGCTTCGGCCGGAGGCACGTCTTTGCTCAATACCTTTACCAGCTACCAGCTCATCACCAAGGACATTTCAAAATCGATCGACAGGATCGAGCAGCAGCCCGTGGTTGATCGCGACACCAAATATTATCTCGCGAATATCACCAAGGTGAAATCGATCGATGATTTCGTCAAAAACGACCGTTTGTTCAAGTATGCCATGAAGGCCTACGGGCTGGAGGACATGGACTACGCCAAGGCCTTCATGGTCAAGGCACTCAAGGAAGGCGTCTCCGATCCCGACAGCTTCGCCAACAAGCTGACCGACAAGCGTTACGCCGAATTCGTCAGCGCTTTCAACTTCGCCGCCAACGGCGCCGATGCGACCATCTACAACAAGACACAGCAGTTGGTGACCAAGAACTATGCCATCCAGGCCCAGATCGCCGGCCTCGATCCCAATTCGGCCTATGTGAAGGGCGAGACGACATACTATCTCGCCAACATCACCAAGGTGAAGTCGATCGACGATCTGATGTCGAACAACCGGCTCTACACATACGCGCTGGCGTCATTCGGTCTCGACTCGGCGACGGAGGACAAGGTTCTCATCAAGCGGGTTCTGCAGGGCGGCGTCCGCGATCCCGACAGCGTCGCCAACAAGATGACGGACAAGACCTATGCCGCGCTTGCCTCCGCCTTCAACTTCGAGGCCTATGGCGAAAACACCACTACCATCAATCCGGCGCAGCAGCCGACCGTCGACAAATACATGCGCCAGACCCTCGAAGAGGATGCCGGTCAGGCCAACCAGGGTGTGCGGCTGGCGCTTTACTTCGATCGCAAGGCCCCAACCATCACCAGTTGGTATGACGTGCTGGCCGACACCGCGCTTGCCAGTGTCGTGCGCACCGTGCTCGGCCTGCCCGATTCCTTCGCCACCGCCGATGTCGACAAGCAGGCGCAGCTGTTCGAGCAAAAACTCGACATCTCGGATTTCTCCGACCCCGAAAAACTCGGCAAGTTCCTGACCCGCTTCACCAGCATGTACGAGATCAACCACCCGACTTCATCGGCCGTCACCTCGGTCAGCGTGCTGTTTGCCCAGCCACTCACAGTCGGCATCTCCACCGACCTGATGATGGCCATGCAGAAACTGAGGTTCTGAGACCATCATGCGGGACAGCCTGTACGTCGCCCTTTCGTCGCAGATCGCGCTCGAGCGGCGCCTCGACACCATCGCCGACAACGTCGCCAATGCCTCGACGATCGGCTTTCGCGCCACCGGCGTGAAGTTCGAGGACGTCGTCTCCGGCACCGGGCAGAAATCGGTATCCTTCGCCTCCCCGGGCAAGACCTACCTTTCCGGCGCCCATGGTGCCTTGAGCGAGACCGGAAATCCCTTCGATTTCGCCGTCCAGGGCGATGCCTGGTTTGCCATAGAGACGCCGGTCGGCACCGTCATGACCCGCGACGGCCGCTTTTCGATGAACGAGAACGGCGAGTTGATGTCGATCGAGGGCCACCCGGTGCTCGATGCCGGCGGCTCGCCGATCCAGCTTGATCCCCGCAACGGCCCACCCAAGGCCGGGGCCGATGGTTCGTTGCGCCAGAACGATCAGCTTGTCGGCTCGATCGGTCTCTACAATTTCGACCCAGGCCCGAACTTCGTCCGCTACGGCAATTCCGGCATCGTTCCGGCACGCACCCCGGAGCCTGTCACCGATCGCTCGGATATCGGCGTCGCCCAGGGTTTTCTCGAAGAGTCCAATGTCAATCCGGTGCTGGAGATCACCAGGCTGATCATGGTCCAGCGCGCCTTCGAGAACACCGCCGCCCTGATGCGGCAGACCGACTCCTCCACCGACGAGGCGATCAAGACGCTCGGCTCGAAATAATCCATGTCGCTCGACCAGCCATCCCTGCGCGCACTCGAAAGACAACTCCAGCCGGCGCCGGAAGACCGGCTTGCCGCGCTGGAACGGGTCTGGCGGCGTTTCGCCGACGCCGAGGCGCTGCTCAAGCGCGGCGGCCGCGTCATCGAAGTCACGCCCACGCACTACAAGGTGCACGGCCTTTCCGGCTTCGCCAGGCTGGGCGACATCGTCGAGCAGCGCGGCGATGCCGGTGCGCGGCGCGGCGAGATCGTCAAGATCGGCCGCGACGAGGCCGTCGTGGCACCCTTCGAACGCAGCGCCGATTCCGGCATCGGTGATGCCGTTTTCCGCCGAGGTCCGCTCGTGGTGGCGCCGCATGCCTCGTGGCGCGGCCGCACCATCGACGCACTCACCAGGACGATCGATGGCGGCCCGCCGCTCGCCCGGGGAGACGACACATCGCGCGGCGCCCCGACGACGCCGGGAGCCATGGCGCGGCAACGCGTCGGCACTGCCTTCATGACCGGCGTCAAGGTCATCGACATCTTCACGCCGCTCTGTTTCGGTCAGCGCCTTGGCATCTTTGCCGGCTCCGGCGTCGGCAAGTCGACGCTGCTCGCCATGCTCGCCGGCGCCGACGCATTCGATACCGTCGTGGTGGCGCTCATCGGCGAACGCGGCCGAGAAGTCCGTGAATTCCTCGAGGACACGATCGGCGACAGCATGGCCAAGACCGTCGCCGTCGTCGCCACCAGCGACGAAAGCGCCATGATGCGCCGGCGTGCGCCGGACACCGCCATGCGCGTCGCCGAGCATTTTCGCGACCAGGGGCATCGCGTTTTGCTGGTTCTGGATTCGATCACCCGCTTCGCCCACGCCCTGCGTGAGGTGGCGACGGGAACCGGCGAGCCGCCGGTCGCGCGCGGTTATCCGGCCTCGGTGTTCACCGAACTGCCCAAGCTGCTCGAACGCGCCGGGCCGGGCGGGGAAGGCAAAGGATCGATCACCGCCATCATTTCCGTGCTGGTCGACGGTGACGACCACAACGACCCGGTCGCCGATTCCGTGCGCGGCATCCTCGACGGCCATGTCATGCTCGACCGTGCGATCGCCGAACAGGGTCGCTATCCCCCCGTCAACCCGCTGTCGTCCATATCGCGGTTGGCCGGAAAGGCCTGGAGCGTCGAACAGCGCGCGCTGGTGACAAGGCTGAAGTCGATGATCTCGCGCTTCGAGGACACGCGCGATATCCGGTTGCTCGGGGCCTATCAGGGCGGCGTCGATGCCGAACTCGACATCGCCGTGCGCCAGGTGCCGCTGATCTATGAGGCGCTGACGCAAGCGCCGAAGGATCGCCCGTCGGCCGACCCATTCTCCGATCTCGCCCGCCATCTCAAGAGCAAGCTGAACGCCGATGCCGGAGACTGAACGCGAATATACCGAGCGCATCCTGCGCGACATGATCGCTGAGGCTAATGCCGCGGAGCAAGCCGAGGCTGACGAAACGAGAACCGCCAAGGCAAAGGCTGCCCGTGCCATCGCAGCCAAAGCCGAGGCCGTTCTGGCCAGAGCCGTCAAGCCAATCCTGCCACGGGCTGGCAAAGCCGATCCTGATCTGGCCAGGCCCGTCGAACCCGCTCTGCCCCGGGCTCCCCAGGCGGTGGCTGCCGAGATGACGCAGGCCAGCCGCGACTCGCTGATCGACGGGCTGTTCCCGCGCACCGAATGGCCGCAGCCGCCAAAGGCACCGTTTCCCCGACTGAAGAAGAAGTCCGACCGACGCAGCGATTTCGTCATAGCCGCGCTCGGCATCACGCTCGGCCTGATCTGCGCCCTGTTTCCCTGGTACATCTTCTTCAACCAGGACCAGTTTGGCGTCCAGGCGATGAAGTTCGGCGGCACCGGCTCCAATTCCGGGCGAGCGGGCGGCGGCGTGGTGGCGGAACGCAGCGCGCCGCTGACGGCAAAGGATATTCCCGCGGCCAATCTCGATCTTCTTGCCACGGGGACGGTGCGGGACGACGCCAATCCCGCAGCCGCACCCGACGAGCAACCGTTTCCGGCCGACGCGGCGAAATTCCGCATGGTTCATGTCGCTAACGGCCGTGCCATGATCCAGGACGATGCTGGCCTCTGGATCGTCCAGCGCGGCTCGATACTGCCTGACTCCAGTCAGGTGTCCTCCATCGAGCAGCGCAACGGCAAATGGGTCATGGTCACCAGTGCCGACCGGGTGATCGAACTCTCCAGATAAACGATCTCCGGCTCCCGCCATCCGCAAGGCCCGCGCAAGACTGGCGGCCTAGTCTCTGGGTACCTGCTCGGAGATTCCCATGGAGCCCGTTTCCCTTTTCGACCTCGCCGCCAAGCAAGCGCAATGGCTGGCCGTGCGCCAGTCGGCAGTCGCCGGCAACATCGCCAATGCCAACACGCCAGGTTATACGGCAAACGACGTCGAGCCATTCGAAAAGGTGCTCGACCGCGCTGCCGTATCGCTGCAGGCCACCCAGGCCGGCCATCTCGGCAATGCAGCGACCAATGCCGGCTTCACCATCAAGCCGCAGGAGGATGATGGCGTCGTCATGCCGTCCAAGAACTCCGTCGTGCTGGAAGACCAGTTGCTGAAAGCCGGCGAGGTGCGCCGCTCCTTCGAGCTCAACACGGCGATCGTCAAGGCGTTTCATACGATGATGATGATGGCGGTGAAGAGCTGACCATGGACGCACTGACCGCAGCCCTCAAAGTCGCAGCATCCGGCCTCGGCGCCCAGTCGGAGCGCCTGCGCGTGGTTTCCGAAAACCTCGCCAACGCCCAGTCGACCGGCACCGCGCCCGGCTCCGATCCTTATCGCCGCAAGACCATCAGCTTCGTCTCCGAGCTTGACCGGGCCTCCGGCAGCTCAACCGTTGCAGTGAATTCGATCGATCGAGACCCCAGCGACTTTCCAGTCGAGTTCCAGCCCGGCAACGAGGCAGCCGACGAGAAGGGCTACGTCAAGATGCCCAACGTCAACGTGCTGATCGAAATGGCCGACATGACCGAGGCCAACCGCTCCTACGAGGCCAACCTTCAGGTCGTCAAGCAGGCCCGTGACCTGATTTCCATGACCATCGACCTGATGAGGAACCAGTAATGATCAACGGTATCGGAGCCCTTCAGTTCAAGCCGTCGATCGGCGGCGATGACACGGCGACAAGCCTGCTCCAGGGCGGCGCGACACCCTCGGCCGGCGGCAATGTCGGCACCTCCTTTGCCGAGGCGCTGAGCCAGGCAGCCTCCAAGACCGTCGACACGATGCAGAATGCCGAGCAGGTATCGATGCAGGCGCTCAAGGGCGACGCCGACACCCGCCAGGTGGTCGACGCGGTGATGAGCGCGCAGCAGGCGCTTCAGACCGCCGTCGCCATCCGCGACAAGGTGGTTTCCGCCTATCTCGAAGTCAGTCGAATGGGCATCTGAGGAATTCCGCCATGAAAGCACTCGCCATCGCCGCCACCGGCATGAATGCCCAGCAGACAAATCTGGAAGTCATCGCCAACAACATCGCCAACATCAACACCACCGGCTACAAGCGCGCCCGTGCCGAATTCTCCGACCTGCTCTATCAGGTCGACCGCACGCAGGGCGTGCCCAACCGCTCCAACGCCTCGCTGGTGCCGGAGGGCGTCTCGATCGGCCTCGGCGTCAAGACGACGGCCGTGCGCAACGTGCACACCCAGGGCGAACTGACCAGCACCGGCAACAGTTTCGACCTGGCGCTGACCGGCAGGGGCTGGTTTCAGATCGAGGGTGCCGACGGCGGCACGCTCTACAGCCGCGCCGGAGCTCTCAACACCAACGCCACCGGCCAACTCGTGACGGTCGACGGCGCTGCCGTCATTCCGGCAATCAATGTTCCCGTGGATGCCGTCGAGGTCATCGTCAACAAGACCGGCCAGGTCTTCGCCCGCATCGACGGCCAGACCGACCTGCAGAACCTCGGGCAGCTTCAGATCGCCAACTTCGCCAACGAGGCCGGCCTGGCGCCGCTCGGCGACAATCTGTTCCAGGAAACCACGGCTTCGGGGCCGGCGAATGTCGGCGTGCCGGGCGATCCCGGCTTTGCCACCATCCAGCAGGGCTATCTCGAAGCCTCCAACGTCGACCCGGTCAAGGAAATCACCGAGCTGATCTCGGCGCAGCGCGCTTATGAGATGAACTCCAAGGTCATCCAGGCCGCCGACGACATGGCCTCCGTGGTCTCCAAGAACATCAGGTAACGCATGATGTCGACGCCCGGCCTTCTGTCCGCATTCCGCCGCACCGCGCTCATCCTTGCGCTGGTGACCGGCACGATGCCGGCTTTTGCCCAGGAGTCGGCCAACCAATCGGCCACCCGGATCGCCAGCAATCAAGCTGGCGGCGAGGTGGTGCTTATTCCGAGCCGGGTAATCTATCCCGGCGAGACCATCAACCTGGCTGCCCTGAAACAGGTCACCCTTGTCGTTGGCAAGCACAAGCCGGAGGCGGTCGCCACGCGGGCCGAAGAACTGGATGGCAAAGTCGCCAAGCGCACGCTGCTGCCCGGCCGCTACATTCCTTCCACCGCCATCCGCGAGGCCTGGCTGGTCGAACAGGGTGCTTCCGTGCAGATTTTCTTCATCGCCGGCGGGCTGACGATCTCGGCCACCGCCGTGACGCTGCAGCCGGGAGCCCCGGGCGACCTCGTCAAGGTTCGCAACATCGACAGCGGCAAAATCCTGTCCGGCACGGTGATGGCGGACGGAACCATCCAGGTCAGCGCGTCATGATGCGCGGGCTTACCCTGATGCTGGCAGCCGTGCTTGGCCTGCAGCCGGCGCTGGCCGACGGCCTGACGTCGAAGGCCAAGCGCGAGCTCGCCGCCAAGAATGGCGGCGTCTACAACGATCCCGAATATGATCCGGCCACCACCAGCCGCATGTTCCGGGTTTCGACCGGGCCGAGTTCGCTGCCGCCGGGCCAGGTCGCCTCGCGTATCAAGGACATCGCCCAGCTGCAGAGTTCGCGCGACAATCAGCTCGTCGGCTACGGCCTGGTCATCGGCCTTGCCGGATCGGGCGACAGCCTGCGCAACTCGCCATTCACCGAACAGTCGATCCGCGCGATGCTCGAAAATCTCGGCATCGCCACCGAAGGCGGCAGTGCGCGCGCCAAGAATGTCGCCGCCGTCATCGTCACCGCCAACATGCCGCCCTACGTGCAATCGGGCGCACGCATCGACATCGACGTCTCCTCGATGGGCGACGCGACCTCGCTTTCCGGCGGCACGCTGATCATGACGCCGCTGAAGGCGGCGGACGGCGAGATCTATGCCGTCGGCCAGGGCTCGGTCATCGTGTCCGGCTTTACCGCCCAGGGACAGGCCGAGCAGCTGACGCAAGGCGTGCCGACCTCCGGCCGCGTGCCGAACGGCGCCATCGTCGAGCGTGCTGTCCAGGCCGAATTCGACGATCAGGCGATCCTGACGCTGCAACTGCGCAATCCCGATTTCTCGACCGCTATCCGCATCGCGGACGCCATCAACGACTACACCGGCCAGCGCTTCGGCATGCGGGTGGCGGCCGAGCGCGATTCTCGCACCGTGCAGATCAGAAGGCCGAAGGGTGTCTCGGCGGCGCGCTTCTATGCCGAAATCGAGAATCTGGTGGTCGAATCCGACACGCCGGCCCGTGTCGTCATCGACGAGCGCACCGGCACCATCGTCATCGGCAATGACGTCAAGATCTCACGTGTGGCCATCAGCCACGGCACGCTCACCGTGCGCATCACCGAAGCGCCGCGCGTCGTCCAGCCCGAGCCCTTCTCCAAGGGCGAGACCGCCGTCGAACCGTTCACAGCCATCGACGCCAGCCGGCCCGACGCCCGCGTTGCCGTGCTGGACGGACCCGATCTCCAGACCCTCGTTTCCGGTCTTAACCGCCTCGGCGTCAAGCCTGACGGCATCATTGCCATCCTGCAGGGCATCAAGTCGGCCGGGGCTCTGCAGGCCGACCTGGTTCTGCAATAGGCGATGCCGATGACGCGCTCCTTCCCACGCCATGACGGCAGACACCGCAAAGCCGCGATCCTGCTCGCGACCGCTATTCTCGCGACGCTGCCCTTTGCCGGCGACACTGCGCGCGGCGAGGAGACGGTCCGCCAGGTCCTGCCGGGGGCACCGGTGGCAGCGGCGCGGCAGCAATTGACGCGGGAAAAGGCGCCGGACCAAAGCGAGATCGAGCGCTTCTGCTCAAACATCGCCGACGCCGCCCGCGACCGCCGCTATGTCCTGCAGGCGCAGGAACTGAAGCAGCTCCAGGCCGGCATTGACGAGCGCATGAAAGCTCTCGATGCAAAGAAAGCTGAATACGAGACCTGGCTGAAGCGGCGCGAGGTTTTCCTGGCCCGGGCCGAGGACGGCGTCGTCCAGATCTACGCCGGCATGAAGCCCGACGCCGCCGCCGAGCGGCTGGCCATCGTTAACGCCGATCTGGCTGCGGCCATATTGATGCAGCTCGATTCACGCAAGGCGAGCGTCATCCTCAACGAAATGGACCAGAAGGCGGCGGCGACGCTCACCGGCATTATGGCCAGCGCAGCCCGAAGGGTAGATCCGTCATGATCCGGAAAATACTTGTCCTGTGCGCGGTCACCGTGCTGTCGGGTTGCGGAACCAACCTCAAGGAGGTCGGCAGGGAGCCGGCTCTGTCCCCGGTCGGCTCCGGCATCGATGGCGGCAGTACCGGCTCCCTCTATCGCTATCCGCAAACGCCGCCCGCGCCAGTCAAGAAATTCTCGTTGTGGGACGACCGCCAGAGCCGGCTGTTCACCGACCCGCGGGCGCTGTCCCAGGGCGACATCCTGACGGTCAAGATCAAGATCAACGATCGGGCCAACTTCAAGAACCAGAACGACAGGAGCCGCACCGCCAATCGCAAGCTCGGTTACGACCTCAGCGCGCAGTGGGACCAGTGGAGCACAGCCGGCAAGGGCGCTGGGGCTCTCAGCTCCACCACGGACACGACTGCCGACGGCGAGATCAAGCGCTCGGAGACACTTGAGCTCAATGTCGCGGCGATCGTCACCGATGTGCTGCCCAACGGCAATCTGATGATCACCGGATCGCAGGAAGTGCGCGTCAACGCCGAGCTCAGGGTGCTGACGCTCGCCGGCATCGTGCGGCCGGCCGATATCGGCGCCGAAAACACCATCCCCTACGAACGTATCGCCGAGGCCCGCATCTCCTACGGCGGACGCGGTCGCATCACCGAGGTCCAGCAGCCTGCCTACGGCCAGCAGATTCTCGACCAGGTGCTTCCGTTCTAGGATCGGAGCAGGGCGCCGTGGCAAATATCGAACAGGTCCAACAGCGCAAGGGTCCCTCCCCTGCCATCCAGGCCGGCATGCTGCTGGTTGTGACGGCGGCCGCCATCGGCATGGGGTGGATGTCCGGCGGTTATCTCAAAGGTGTCGATGCACCGTCGTCGGTACCGGCGGCGCCCGAGAATGAAGGCAAGACGGAGCAGCCGGCTTCTGCCGAGCAGCCAGCGGTGGGGCCGACACTGGTCGTGCTGGCGCCGATCACCACCAACATCGCCTCGCCTGCCGGCACATGGATCAGGATGGAGGTGTCCATCGTCTATGACGCGCCGCAGCCACAGGCAATGTCTGATGACATCCACCAGGACCTTCTGGCCCTGGTGCGCACGTTGAAGATGCATCAGATCGAGGGGGCCAGCGGCTACCAGCACCTGAAGGCCGACCTCGAAGAACGCGCCGCGATCCGCAGCCAGGGTCACGCCAAACAGGTACTCATCAGGACATTGCTGCTCGAATGAGAAAGTTCCTTCTCGCCACGGCCATGATCGCGGCCGCCACCTCCATCGCGACGGCCCAGCAACTCGATCTCGGCGGCATCGGCAAGGCTGACGGCACCACCGTAGGCTACATCATCCAGATGTTCGGCCTGCTGACCGTTCTGTCGGTGGCGCCAGGCCTGCTGATCATGGTGACCAGCTTCACCCGTTTCGTCATCGCCTTCTCGATCCTGCGCGCCGGAATCGGCCTGCAGTCGACACCGGCGAACCTCATCCTGATTTCGCTATCGCTGTTCATGACCTTCTATGTCATGGCGCCGACCTTCGATCAGGCCTGGAACACCGGCGTCAAGCCGCTGATGGACAACCAGATCACCCAGACCGAAGCCTTCGACAAGATTTCAGACCCGTTCCGCACCTTCATGCTGCACAATGTGCGTGACAAGGATTTCGACCTCTTCGCCGACCTTGCCCGCGAGCGCGGACAGACCGTTTCGCGTGACACCGTCGACCTGCGCATCCTGGTGCCGGCCTTCATGATCTCGGAGATCCGGCGCGGTTTCGAGATCGGCTTCCTGATCGTGCTGCCATTCCTGGTCATCGACCTGATCGTCGCCACCATCACCATGGCGATGGGCATGATGATGCTGCCGCCGACAGTGGTGTCGCTGCCGTTCAAGATCCTGTTCTTCGTCCTGATCGACGGCTGGAACCTGCTTGTCGGCAGCCTGGTGCGCTCCTTCAACTGACCCTGCGGCGCCGGCTCGAAATCCCAGCAATATATTTTCGATTAACCGTCCGGTTTAGCCCTTTGGTAGGGACTTGCCCGCATATTCGCTCGCAGATGGCGGGTGATCGATTTTGAGAGATCATGGGCATGATGCCGCACCGTCATACCGGTAGAGCCGGTATGTAAAAAATACCTGTAAAATCAAGGTCCGAGTACCATGTCCAGCATCATGACGAACAGCGCCGCATTGACGGCCCTGCAGAGCCTCAACGCCACCAGCAAATCCCTCACCGACACCCAGGCCCGCATCTCGACCGGTTACAAGGTCTCGCAGGCTTCGGACAACGCCGCTTACTGGTCGATCGCCACCACGATGCGCTCCGACAACCAGGCAATGTCCACCGTTTCGGACGCTCTCGGCCTCGGCGCCTCTAAGGTCGACACAGCCTATACCGGCATGAGTAGCGCGATCGATACGATCAACCAGATCAAGACCAAGCTGGTCGCGTCCTACGGCCAGACGGACGCCTCCAAGGAAAAGACCCAGGTCGAAATCGCCGCCCTTCAGAACCAGTTGAAGGCCTACGCCGATGGCGCCACCTTCTCCGGCACCAACATGCTTTCGGTGTCCACTGCGACAGGCACCGCGGCCGACGTGAAGATTGTTTCGGCCTTCAACCGCGACGCGACCGGCGCGGCTTCGATCTCCACGATCGATGTCAATGTGGAAAGCATCAAGCTGTACGATGCCGGCGCGGCACCAACCGCCAAGGGCATTCTCGACACGGCCCGCCTCGGCACCACGGGCGCTGCTGTTGCCACGGCCTCGGCACCGACGTTGGGCGCTGCCGCAGCGGTTACCGACACCTATTCGGTTGCCTCGCTGACTATCTTCTCGGGTGGCACGGCCGCCAGCGATAGCCAGATCGCGCAGCAGATGAACGTCGTCGATGCCGCGCTCAAGGCCATGACCAACGCCGCCACCACGCTCGGCGCCGCCAAGAGCAGTATCGACCTGCAGAAGACCTTCACCTCGAACCTGATGGACTCCATCGATCGCGGTGTCGGCCAGCTCGTCGATGCCGACATGAACAAGGAATCGACCCGTCTCCAGGCCCTGCAGGTCCAGCAGCAGCTCGGCATCCAGGCGCTGTCGATCGCCAACGGTTCGTCGCAGTCGATCCTGTCGCTCTTCCGCGGCTAATCGCATCCGCCAACTTGCACTAAAATCGGGCCGCGCCAAAAGCGCGGCCCGATTTCGTTTGCTCGGACCGCGCGCAACGCTCTGTCGTTAACTCTCGAAAGGCCGCGTTTAACAGGCTGTTAACCATGTCCCGCTAATTATGGTTAACCAATAGCTTACAACGGTTGGCGAATCGGCCCTACTGGCACGATACCACGGTTGAAGCAGGCCTATCCGGCATGTCTGAGCATGCCGGCCTTTGAGAAGGAGCGACTTTCTTGGCGAGTATCATGACCAACGCCGCGGCGTTAACCGCGCTTCAAAGCCTCAGCGCCACCAACAAGTCACTCGAGCAGACACAGGCCCGCATATCGACGGGCTACCGTGTCTCGCAAGCTTCGGACAACGCGGCCTACTGGTCGATCGCCACCACGATGCGCTCCGACAACCAGGCCCTGTCGACGGTGCAGGATGCACTCGGCCTCGGCGCCTCGAAAGTCGACACCGCCTACACCGGCATGAACAATGTGCTGACAACGATCGGCCAGATCAAGACCAAGCTGCTTTCGACCGTCGGCCAGACGGACGCAGCCAAGGCAAAGACGCAGACCGAGATCAAAGCGCTTCAGGCGCAGATGAAGTCGTTCGCCGATGCGGCCACCTTTTCAGGCTCGAACTTCCTGGCGGTGACCTCAAAGCAGGTTGCGGCCGCCAATGACGGCGTCCAGCCCGATTCCCAGATCGTGTCCTCATTCAATCGTTCCTCATCCGGCGCCATCTCGATCGGGACGATCGATATCGATGTCGAGAGCACCAAGCTTTTCGATTATGGCCTGGCCACGGACGTGAAGAATTACGGCACGCTCGATCGCCAGACGTCCGTTTATTCCACGGGCGCCGCCCAGACCCTGTACGACAACGCCTATGCGGGCGTGATCGCGGGCGGAGGAACGGACATCGCCGCGAACACCGCCGGCCAGACGGCGGCGGGAGCGGTCGCCAAGGTGGACAATATCTCCGCCTACAACCTCGATATCACGGCACCAGGCATTACCGACGACATCATCACGCAGATGGTGAACAGGATCGATAACGTCATGGCCCAGCTGACCGACTCCGCCACCATCCTCGGTTCGGCCAAGAGCAGCATCGACCTGCAGAAGACGTTCACCCAGAGTTTGATGGACTCCATCGACCGCGGCGTCGGCCAGCTTGTCGATGCCGACATGAACAAGGAATCGACCCGGCTCCAGGCACTGCAGGTTCAGCAGCAGCTCGGCGTCCAGGCGCTGTCGATCGCCAACAGCGCCTCGCAGTCGATCCTGTCTCTGTTCAAGAGCTGATCACGGGCGCCACCGGCGCCGTCCTTTCCAACAGATAATCGGGCCGCGCCGCCAGCGCGGCCCGATTTCATTTTCGCACAAGCTTCGAAGACTAGAGTTCCGGCGGACAATCATGCTGGGAGTCGTTGAACCGTGCCGGAACAGATCCAGAGCATCATCTCGAATCTCCGCGGGTTTGGCGTGAAGCGCCTCGCCATGCTGGCGGGCATCGCCGTTCTGGTGATGGGCGTCATCGGCATCGCCTCGGTCTATCTCAACCGCCCCGCCTATGACACGCTCTATGTGGGACTAGACCGCGCCGACGTGAACCAGATCGGCCTGGTGCTGGGCGAAGCCGGCATCGGCTTCGATGTCGGCGCCGATGGAACCTCGGTTCTGGTGCCGGCCGGCACCACCGCTCAGGCCCGCATGCTGCTTGCCGAAAAGGGCCTGCCGACCAGCGCCAATGCCGGCTACGAATTGTTCGACAATGTCGGCTCGCTCGGCCTCACCTCCTTCATGCAGCAGATCACCCGCGTGCGCGCGCTGGAAGGCGAGATCGCCCGCACCATCCAGTCCATATCGGGCATCAAGGCTGCGCGGGTCCACATCGTCATGTCAGAACGGGCCAATTTCCGCCGCGACGAGCAGCAGCCCTCGGCCTCCGTGGTCATCCGCTACGCCGGCATCGACGCCGAGAAGAGCGCCATGTCGATCCGCCATCTCGTCGCCGCCGCCGTTCCCGGCCTGTCGGCAGACAAGGTGACTGTTCTCGATTCCAGCGGCAATCTGCTGGCCGCCGGCGACGATCCTTCCAACACCAGCGCCGCCCGCACGCTCGGCGTCGAGCAGACCGTCGAGGCGCAGATCGGAGACAACATCCGCCGTGCGCTGACGGCCTATCTCGGCCCCGACAATTTCCGCGCCAGCGTCAAGGCCGAGGTCAACACCGACACCCGCCAGACGGAAGAGACCATCTTCGATCCGAATTCCCGCGTCGAACGCTCGGTGCAGTCGGTGCGGGCCAACGAGAACAACAACCAGAAGCAGGCTTCCACTCCGGCCAGCGTCGAGCAGAACCTGCCCGAGACCCAGGCAATTGCCACCGATGGTCCGCAATCCTCCTCGCAGAACGACCGCAGGGAAGAGATCACCAACTACGAGATCAATTCCAAGAAGATCGCCACGGTCTCAAACGGCTACACCGTCACCAAGATGTCGATTGCCGTGGTCGTCAATCAGCAACGGCTGACGGCCATCCTCGGCAAGGACGCCACGCCGGAGCAGATCGCCAAGCGCGTCGCCGAGATCCAGAAGATGGTCACGTCCGCTACCGGCCTTGACGAAAAGCGCGGCGACATCATCGACGTCTCGGCGGTCGAGTTCATCGACGGCCTGGATGGCGAGGCGATCCCGCAGGCGGGAATGCTCGATTCGATCGGCCAGCATGCCGGCACGATGATCAATGCCGGTGCCTTCATCGTCGTGGTGTTCCTGGTCGCCTTCTTCGGCCTGAGGCCGATGGCCGCGGCGCTGACGGCAAAGGCTACTCCGGCCCTGGCAGGTCCCAGCTTCGACGACGTCCAGCGCTCGCTGCCGACGCCGGAGGCAATGGCGGCTACCGACAGTGCCGCGATTGGGACCTTGCCAGGCACACGCCCAGGCCCCACGCCGCTCGACGATCTTCGCCAGAAGATCCGGCCGGCGCCGCAGGACAGGCTTGCAAGGATGGTCGACCTCAACGAGGAGCGCACCGCGCAGATCCTGCGCAAATGGGCTGCCCAGGAAGTGGCGGTGTAAACCATGCCTTCCGTAGCCCTCTTCGACCTTTTGCCTGATTTCGGGACGCGCGCGCAACGTGCCGGCCAGTCCCGGGCAGCAATCGATCCCGAACACAAGCCCGAGACGCCGGCGCCGCAGGCCGATATCGGCACGCTGATCGCCGAGGCGGTTGCCCAGGCGGAGGCAGCGCTGGAGGTCCGCCTGTCGGCTGCACATGACGCCGCGCTCGAAGCCGAACGCCAGGCCAATGCCGAGGAAGCAAGGATATTTCTCGAAAGCCTCGGCGACGATGTCGGCAAGGCGGTCTCGTTGCGCATCGATGCCATGGAGGCGCGCGTCACCGGACTTGTCGCCGCCACGGTCGCCCGCATCATCGGCGGCATCGTCAGCGACGATCTGCAGAAACGTTCGATCGAGGCATTGGCCGGCGCCATCCGCGAAGCGGTCGGCGATGCCGAAGCGGTGCGCATCGTCGTGCGCGGCCCGCTCTCGATGTTCGAAACACTGAAGGCGTCGCTCGGACCCCGCGCCGCCAATCTCGATTTTGTCGAGGCGCCAGGCTTCGACCTGACCGTCGCCATCGACGAGGCGGTGTTCGAGACGCGCATGGCCGAATGGTCGACGGTCCTCTCGGAGGTCCTGGCATGAGCGTCGCAGACGCCGACCACGGCCGCCACGAGATCATCATCGTGCGGCGCAGCCATGACGACCATGACGAGGCCCACCATGGCGGCGTCTGGAAGATCGCCTTCGCCGACTTCATGACGGCCATGATGTGCTTCTTCCTGGTCATGTGGCTGATCAACGCCGCCAACGAGCAGACCAAGGCAGCCGTCGCCAGCTACTTCAACCCGGTCAAGCTGGTCGACCGCAATTCGAGCCGCAAGGGCCTGGAGGATCTCGGCGACGGACCGCGCGCCATGGGGCTGACGGCAGACGATCCGCAAGAGGCGACCAGCAAAGCCGGACAGAACGGCAATGCCGGCGCGGGCGCGTCGGACCGCAAGCAGGACAAGCAGGAGCCGCAGCAGGCGGAACGCTCCGACGACCATCTCTTCGCCGACCCCTACGCGGTGCTTTCGGAAATCGCCGCGGATACCGGCGTCATGCAGAATGTCAGCCAGAAAGGCGACGGCGGCGTGCAGGCTGCCGGCCCGGCTACCGGCGCCTCCGGTGGCGCCTCCTACCGCGATCCCTTCGAGCCGGATTTCTGGTCGCAGCAGGTAGCGGCGCCCGGCGCCGAAGCCAGCGCCGAGCGCACGAAGATCGAGGGCGATCCGGCCAAGCCCGGCGACAAGACCGCCGAAACGAAAGTGCTCAAAGTCAAAGCCGTGCCGCCTGTCGCGGCCTCACCGCTTGAGCCGCTGGCCAAGGACGCGACCGGCAAGCAGGCCGCGAACCCTGCCACGGCAATGGCCGGCGAGACCAAACCGGACGGCACCACGGTCGCCGACGCAGCCAAGGCAGAGCCTGAGGCGCAAAAGGCCGCCAAGCCCGACATCGGCGAGAAGGCGCCAACCGCGGCTGCCGTCAAGGCAGCTGCCGACGTCAAGCGGCAGCTGGCCGATGCCTTCAAGCCCGGCGACAAGCTGCACGACGGCGTCTCGGTCGAAGCCACCGACAAGGGGATCGTCATCTCGATCACCGATCAGCTCGACTTCGGCATGTTCGAGGTCGGCTCGGCATTGCCGAGACGCGAACTGGTGCTGGCGATGGAGAAGATCGGCCGCATCATCAACAGCCAGAAGGGCACCATCAGCATCAACGGCCACACCGATGCCCGGCCGTTCCGCGGCGACAGCTACGACAATTGGCGGCTGTCGACGGCGCGCGCGCATTCCGCCTACTACATGCTCGTGCGCGGCGGCGTCGACGAACGCCGCATCACCGAGGTCGCCGGCTTCGCCGACCGCCAGCCGAAAATAGCAGCCGATCCATTGGCGGCCGCGAACCGTCGCATCGAGATCCTGATGGCGACCGGCGGATGAAGCGAGTGGCCGTCACCCGCCGGTTGATTGGTCTGTTGCTGCTGGCCGGCGGACACCCGTCGGCCGGGTTCGCCCAGGATACGCTGCAGCCGTATCAGTTGGTGCGCTCGCTGCAACTCATCCAGGACCGCATAGCCGCCGGCGATCATGCCGCCCTGCCGATGCAAGCCAAGCTGCTGGAGATGGCGGATGCGCGCCTGCGGGCGGCGAATGCCGAGGACTACGAGGATCCCAAGAACTTTCGAGCTCTGCTTGTCTACGGCATGAGCGGCGGCAACCCGGTGACCGTCGAAGCGGCCACGTCGCGCGCCACGACGGATCCGCAAAGCCTTGCCATCGCCAAAGGCGTGATTGATTACCTCAACGGCCGGCCCGGCGAGGCTATCGAAGCCTTGAGGCCGATCGATCCCATGGCGCTGCCTCCGGATCTCGGCGCCTTCCTCGCTTTGGTCAAAGGCTCACTGCTTGCCGGTGATCAGCCGGCGACCGCACTCCGTCTGCTCGACGAGGCAAGATTGCTCAGCCCCGGCACGCTGGTCGAGGAAGCGGCACTTCGCCGTTCGGTCGGCCTTGCAGTCGCGCAAGGCGACGCGGCACGCTTCGCCCTTGCTTCCACCCAATATGTCGAGCGCTACCTCTATTCGCCCTATGCCAGCCAGTTCGCCGACTCCTTCGTCTCCGGCGTCATCGCGCTGCACATGTCGATCAGCCAGGACAAGCTGGGCGACATCACCTCGATGATGGATCCCGAGCGCGAGAAGGTGATCTATCTGCGCATCGCCCGCCGGGCCGCGATAGACGGCCTGAACGACTTGTCGGCCTTCGCTTCGGCGCGGGCGGAACAAGGCCGCGACGGCAACACCAATCAGGACGATCCACGCGCCCTGCTCTATGCCAGCCTTTCCACCGTCACCTCGGGTACAATCGAGGACGTTCGTGCCAAGCTCGGCAAGATCGACCGCAGCCGGCTGTCGGAAGGCGACCGCGCTTTGCTCGACGCCGCGCAGGCCATTGCCGGCGAGGTCGTCGCGCCGCCCACCGCCCTTCCGGCGGAAAAGCCTGCCCCAGTTCCTGCCGCCGCGGCGCAGCCGGTGCCCGAGATCGCCACGGCGCAAGGCGCCGATGACAGTGGCCTGCCACCGGTCGAAGGCGCCATCTCGGAGCAACCCGCCGTCACCGCGGCGTCCGGCGGACCAGCCGCCAATGCGCCGGACATGGCAGCAGCGGCATCCGCCGACCCTGCGACTGTCATGCCGGCGTCGGCACCGTCACCCGCAGCCGCTCCAGAGCCCGCAGATCCGACCGACGCCGCCATGACCAGAACACGTCGACAGCTCGACCTGATCGACCAGATGCTTGGAGCCGCCCCCAAATGACCACCAGCCTCGGCTCGGCCTTGCCGGGATTTGCCTCCACGCGCGCGACGTCGGAGCAGCCGGCCGCGAACGGCAGGAACGATGACGCCGGCTTCGGCAAGATGCTGCGCGACGATGCCGGTGCTGCCCGCCCGGAACGGCAGCCGTCGACAGAGGCGGGATCGCGCGACCAGCGCTGGAGCAAGCTCGCTGCCGGCCTTGCCGGGCATGACGCCAAGGCCGAACCAGCATCGGCCGAGCCCGCAAGGACCATCTCGGCCAAAGTGGCAAACGTGAAAACCGGCAAGGACGATTTGGAAGCAAACGCGAAGGCCGACGCTGAAGAGACGGTGCCGGACGCCGGGCCGCTTCAGGACGACCTGCCGCTGCTGATCGCGTTTCATGACCTGCGGCATTTCTCGACAACGGCCAAGGCAGCCGGGGGCAATACGGCCACCGGCGAGAATCCGTCGGACCCGGCGCTCGATGGGCAGGCTTCACTGCCAAAGACCTACCGGCCAAAAGCCGCGGGCGGACGCGAAGCACTCGAAACCATGTCGAAGCCGGAGCAGGCGTCGATCGTCGACGGACCTTTGACGGCGCTTGACGGTCAGTCACTGAGCGCTGCCTCCAGCGCGCCAAAACGCGACGCCGCGGCGGCGGCCCAGAAGCTGCCGGACGCGCCGGCTGCCGATGTGCCCGGCGTGCGGTCGAAGCACACCGCGAATGCGATGAAGAGCATCGAGGATGTCCAGTCCTTGATGCGTCCAGAAGCGGGAAAACAGTCCCTGTCCACTGCGCGCATCGACGTCGTCTCGGAACGGAGCTTCCCCGCACCGCCGCAGAGTCCCATCAGCCAGGCAGCCCTCAATGTGATCAACGCCATAGCCGCCGACGCCGGGCCGCAAAAGGCGCTTTCAGCCTCACCCACGTCCGCCCATCTGGCCAGCTCTGTTGCCGTTCCGACACATGTGTTGAAGATCGAACTCCACCCCGCCGAACTCGGCATGGTGACGGCCAATCTTCGCCTCTCCGGGGAACAACTTTCGATTGAGATGAAGCCTGAAACGCACGACGCTTATCGTCGGCTGTCGGCCGACAGCGAGGCCATCGTCAAGTCGCTGCGGGGGCTCGGCTTCGAGGTTGACAAGGTCACGATACTGCAACCTTCGGTAGCAGTTCCCGCTACAACCCGGGCGGATGCAACCGCTCCTATGGCGGCGGCGACAGGCCGCGATCCAGCTTCCTTTCAACCGGGGAATTCGGGCAGCGGCAATGGTGGAGCCGGCGGCCAGCAACCGGGCCAGCAATCCTCAGGGAAACGCAACGATGACGCGCAGGACTACGGCCGCGGCACTTCGCCTGCTCGCGAGCGCGCTGGCGGCGATATCTTTATCTAGCGCGGCAAACGCCGCCGCAGCCGCGGCCAATCCCTGCGAGCCGGAGATCCTGCGCGCCGCCGATCGTTATGGCGTACCCGCCGGCATCCTCTATGCCGTTGGCCTGACGGAGACCGGAAACAAGGGCAGCCTTCAACCCAATGCCTTGAATATAGAAGGAAAAGCAGTCTTTCCGAGGAGCCGGACCGAGGCCCTTGCCGCCTTCGCCAATGCCCGGCGCGAGGGCAAGACCCTGATCGATCTGGGCTGCATGCAGATCAATCACCACTACCACGCATCGCATTTTCGCAGCGTCGAGGACATGCTCGACCCACGCCAGAACGTCGACTATGCGGCGCGCTTCCTGGCCAGCCTTCATGCCCGTCACGAGACCTGGTCTATGGCCGTGGCCCGCTATCATGCCGGTCCCGACAACGACCCGGCGCAGAAGATCTATGTCTGCCGCGTCATTGCCAACATGGTCGCCACCGGCTTTGGAAAATGGACCGCGAACGCCCGCGGATTCTGCAACCCGTAAGCGCATTTCCCGTTACTAATAGACAAACCGTACAACCCGAATTGTTGGTTTGACTTGGTCAGAACTTGCCGCCGAAAGCACATCTGGCCGCCCGCTAATGCAACCGAAACGATTCCAGACTCCCAAGAAACTAGCTACAAGAAATGACGGTTGTTCAGGATTCCCGCCAGCGGATACGCCTCTCTTCACGGGGCAAATGATTTGATTCGGAAGGCGGGGCCGATGATTGTGATCGTTGACGAGCGCGAGCTCGTAACAGAGGGATACAATTCACTTTTCGATCGTGAGGGCATCGCCTGTGCAGGCTTTGCATCCGGCGAATTCGGTGAGTGGGTGAATTCGGCCGCCGACACCGATCTGCGCTCGGTCAGGGCCTTCCTCATCGGCGACTGCCGCGAGGGTTCCATCTCTCCGCGCCAGATCCGCGACCGCACCGGCGCCCCGGTGATTGCGCTTAGCGAACAGCATTCGCTGGAGAACACGCTCCGGTTGTTCGAGAGCGGCGTCGACGACGTCATTCGCAAGCCCGTCCATATCCGCGAGATCCTGGCCCGCATCACCGCCATCCGCCGCCGCGCCCAGGAAGACGTCGCCTACACCGAGATCGGCGCCATGCGCATCTTCATGGACGGCCGCGACCCCGAGATCGACGGTCAGCCCCTCCCCCTGCCGCGCCGTGAACGCCGCATCCTCGAATATCTGGCGAGCAATCGCGGGCGCCGTGTCACCAAGACCCAGGTTTTCAACGCCATCTACGGCATCTTCGACGAAGAGGTCGAGGAGAACGTGGTGGAAAGCCACATCAGCAAACTGCGCAAGAAGCTGCGCGAGAAGCTGGGCACCGACCCGATCGATTCCAAGCGTTTCCTCGGCTACCGGCTCGTCTTCTGATGCAGCGCCGCGCCAGCCTCGCGCAAGAAAACATGCGTAGCCTCGTAGCCAGCAGCATGGACACAGCGGAGACGTTTCGATGAGCCTCTACGGAATGATGCGGACCGGCGTTTCCGGCATGAACGCCCAGGCAAACCGCCTATCGACGGTCGCCGACAACATCGCCAATTCCGACACCACCGGCTACAAGCGCTCCTCCGCCGAATTCTCGACGCTGGTCATGCCGTCGACCGGCGGTGCCTACAATTCCGGCGGCGTCACCACGACGATCCGCCAGGCGGTCAGCGATCCGGGTGTGCTTCAGTACACGACCTCGGTTTCCGACCTTGCCGTCAGCGGCGATGGCTTCTTTGTCGTCCAGGATCCGAGCGGCACCCCCTACCTGACCCGGGCCGGCGCTTTCGTTCCCGACGGTCAAGGCAGACTTGTCAACTCGGCCGGCTTCCAGCTGATGGCGTACAGCTACGACAACGGCGTACCGGCAGCGACGGTCAATGGCTTCGAGGGGTTGGTCCCGGTTGTCATCTCCGACCAGGGAATGACCGCAACGCCGAGCACCGAGGGCAGCTATGCCGGCAACCTGCCGGCCGGCGCGACACCGGTCGCGACCGCCAACCTGCCCGCCGCCAACGCTGCGACCGCGCAATACACGTCGAAATCCTCGATGGTCGCCTACGACAATCTCGGCAACAAGAAGCTGCTCGACGTCTATTTCACCAACACCGGCGCCGGCACCTGGCAGGTGGCGGTCTTCGATCAGTCGAAGGCCACCGCTGGAACATCGTTCCCCTACACCGCTGGCGGCTTGCTGGGCTCGGCCAACCTGACCTTCGACACCACCACCGGCAAGCTCACCGGCACGCCCACCGGCGTTTCATTTACCGTACCGAACGGCGCCACCCTCAATCTCGATCTGTCTGCGCTGACCCAGCTTGGCGCCGGCTTCACGGTTTCCGATGCCCAGGTCAACGGCAACGCGCCGAGCACCATCGACAAGGTCCAGATCAGCAAGGACGGCACCATCTACGCACAGTACAAGGACGGTTCGACCAAGCCGCTCTACAAGATTCCGCTGGCCGACGTGCAGAGCCCGGACCAGCTCACCGCGCTGCCCGGCAACGTCTATTCGCAGGGCACCGAGTCCGGCGCGGTTCGTGTCGGCTTTGCCAATGAAGGCAAACTCGGCTCCATCATCTCCGGCGCGCTCGAGAATTCCAACGTCGACATCGCCGAAGAACTGACCAACATGATCGCGGCGCAGCGCAGCTACACCGCCAATTCGAAAGTCTTCCAGACCGGTTCCGATCTGATGGACGTCCTTGTCAACCTGAAGAGATAAGACGGGCGTCGCCCGCGAAAGACCCGCATGTCACTGTCTACCGCATTGAGTATCGCCCAGTCGGCGCTTATGAACACCGCGCGACAGACAAGCGTTGTCTCGCGCAACGTCGCCGACGCCTCCAACCCGGACTATTCGCGGCGCCAGGCCGTCGTCACCAGCACGGCGCCGGGCGCGCGTTCGGTCGATATCCAGCGCGCAGCCAACGAGCTTTTGTTTCGCCAGAATCTCGGCGCGCTATCGGCCTGGAGCGGGCAGAACGCGCTCTACAGCGGCATGGATCAGCTGGGCGTCGCGGTCAATGGCGTCGACAATGCGTCCTCGCCCTCGACCGCGATCGCCAACCTGCAGCAGGCGCTGCAGCTCTACGCCACCTCGCCGTCGAACCAGAACCTCGGCGCCTCGGTCATCGACGCCGCCAAGCAGGTCGTGCGCTCGCTCAATGAGGGCTCCACGGCAGTCCAGGATTTCCGCACCCAGACCGACGGCCAGATCGCCACGGCCGTCGATGACCTGAACTCGCTGCTCAGCCAGTTCCAGGATGCCAACACGGCGGTCATGTCCGGAACCCGTTCCGGCACCGACGTTTCCGATGCGCTCGACCAGCGCGACGCGCTTTTGAAGAAGATTTCGAACTATGTCCCGGTGTCGACCTTCACGCGAGGCGACAATGACATGGTCATCACCACCGGCGACGGCACGACTTTGTTCGAGACGATACCGCGCACGGTCACCTTCGCGGCGTCGGCAGGCTATACCGCGGGTGCCGCCGGCAACGCCGTTTACATCGACAACGTGCCGATCTCGGCGGGAGCCGGTGGCAACACCAGCGCCAGCGGCACGCTTGCCGGCCTGCTGCAATTGCGCGACGGCGTCGCCTCGACCATGCAGAGCCAGCTCGACGAGACCGCGCGTGGCCTGATCACCGCCTTTGCCGAGACCGCACCCTCGATGGCCAATGCCGCCGGGCTGTTCACCTGGTCGGGGGCGCCGGCAGTGCCGGCCGCCGGCACGCTGGTCAACGGCCTTGCCGCGTCCATCCGCGTCAATTCGGCGATGGACCTGAGCACCGGCGGCAATCCGACGCTGCTGCGCGACGGCGGCGCCAATGGTGCTGCCTATGTCGCCAACACCGGCGGCGGCGCATCCTATTCCACCCTTCTGGTGGCCTATGGCGACCGGCTCGACCAGCCGATGACTTTCGACTCCGCCGCAGGGGTTTCGGCAACATCCAGCGTATCCGACTACGCGGCCAATTCGATCGGCTGGTTCGAAGGCGTGCGCCAGCAGGCTTCGACCGCCTCCGACGCCAAGGAGGCATTGGCATCGCGCAGCGCCGAAGCGCTGTCAAACGCGACCGGGGTCAATGTCGACCAGGAAATGTCATTGCTGCTCGACCTCGAACACACCTACCAGGCATCGGCCCGGATGATGAAAACCGTCGACGACATGCTGACGGCCTTGCTTAACGCGGTGGGATAATTCCATGACTTCAGTCTCCTCGGCCGCAATCTCCAATGCCATGCGCTCCCAGCAGATGCGCATGCAGGCCGAACTCGTCAAAGCCACGAAGGAAGCGTCGACCGGCAGGGTCGCCGATGTCGGGCTGGCTCTCGGAGGGCGCACCGCCCAGTCCGTCACCTTCTCGCGCGATCTCGACCGGCTCAACGTCATTATCGATTCCAACGGCCTGGTCGGCGCCAGGCTTTCCTCGACACAGACCTCGCTTGGCCAGCTCTCCGGCGCCGCTCAGACCTTCCTGTCCGCCCTGACCACCGCTTCCTCAAGCGACTCGTCCAACAGCCTCACCCGGGACTCCGGCAAGGCGACCATCCAGCAGCTGACCTCGATCCTCAACACCAGCGTCAATGGTGAATATCTGTTTGCTGGCACCAACACCGACGTCAAGCCGATCAACGATTTCACGGCTGCCGGCTCTCCCGCCAAGGCTGCATTCGATACCGCTTTCCTCACCAATTTCGGTTTCACCCAGGACGACCCGGCAGCGGCCAACATCACGGCCGCCCAGATGGACGATTTCATCACCAACGATGTCGCGCCGCTGTTCACGGGCGCGGGTTGGCAGGGCGACTGGTCGAACGCCACCGACCAGCAGATCGTCAGCCGCATCGCACTCAACGAAACCACACCGACTTCGACCAGCGCCAACAGCGATGGCATTCAGAAACTCGCCATGGCCGCAGCCATGGTCAGCAGCCTGATGTCCAGCAACATCAGCCAGGCGGCGAAGAATACGGTTGTCAGCCGCTCCACCACATTGGTCGGCGAAGCGCTGAGCGGCATTGGCCAGCTTCAATCCGAGACCGGCATCGTCCAGAAGCGGGTTTCCGATGCCAACGATCGGATGAAAACGCAGGTCGACCTTTTCGAACGGCACATTCTCGATCTGGAAGCCGTCGATCCGGCGGCAGCCGCGACACGGGTCGCGGACCTGACACAGCACATCGAAACGTCTTTCGCGTTGACCGCACGCCTGCAGCAGCTCAGCCTGTTGAATTACCTGACCTGACAACGCTTAACGGAACGGTAGAGCCCCAACGATGTACCAATTCTCCTACGCCGACATCCAGAGCAACTCCGTTGCCGACGCGAAGGACCGCGAGCGGGAGCTTCTGACCCGCTCGATCGACATGCTGGCGGCGGCAGCAGCGGCCGGCCACGATTCGATGGAAGCGATCGAGGCGCTTCACTTCACCAACCGCGTCTGGACCGCCTTCGTCGAGGATCTTGGCTCCAGCGACAACGCCCTGCCCAAGGAACTGCGCGCCAACCTCATTTCCATCGGCCTGTGGCTGCTGCGCGAGGCGGAGGACATCCGTCAGGGCCGCACCAACAATTTCGAAGGGTTGATCGAGGTGTCCCAGATCATCAGGGACGGCATTCAATGACCAACACGCTGAAGATATCGCTCAGGCCGAACGAAAAGATTTACATCAACGGCGCCGTCATCCGGGTCGACCGCAAGGTCACCGTCGAACTGATGAACGACGTCCAGTTCCTGCTCGAAAGCCACGTCATTCAGGCCGACGATGCCTCGACGCCGCTCAAGCAGCTTTATTTCATCCTGCAGGTCATGCTGATGAACCCGGCCGGCGCCGCCGCCGCGCGCGACATGTTCCGCCGTTCGCTGCCGCTGCTTCTGGCAAGCTTCGAGGACACCCAGATCTGCAGCGCGCTGAAACAGATCGACCGCATGGTCGGCGAGGATCATATCTACGAGGCGCTGAAGGCGATCCGCGCGCTTTATCCGCTCGAACGCCGTGCGCTGGGTGGTAATGACGATGTTTTGGGTGCCGAGCGCCCGCTGGCCGTGGGAGCACGATACTGATGAACGTGGACATGACGACGACGATTCCGACCGGCGCCAATCAGGCCACGGCCTCGACCTCGAAGACAGCAGTCGACTACCAGTCCTTCCTGAAGCTTCTGATCGCCGAGATGAAGAACCAGGATCCGACCAAGCCGATGGATTCGACGCAATATGTCGCCCAGCTCGCCACCTTCTCTCAGGTCGAGCAGTCGGTGCAGACCAATACCAAGCTCAATCAGATCATGCAGTCCTCGGCGCTGTCGCAGGCCGACGCACTGATCGGGCGCTCGATCACCTCCGCCGACGGCCTGACCACGGGCACCGTGGCTTCGGTGCGCCTCGCCAGCAACGGTCTCATCGCCGTGCTGCAGAACGGCACCGAAGTTGCGGTCGGTCCGGGAGTCTCGGTCAAGGCAGCAAGCTGACGCTTTCGACAGAGAGCCAGTCCCATGAATGAGGCCGACGCTCTCGACATCGTCCAGTACGCGGTGTGGACGGTGCTCGTCGCGTCCGCTCCGGTGGTGCTGGTCGCCATGGCGGTCGGCATCGGCATCGCCCTCATCCAGGCGCTGACGCAGGTACAGGAGATCACCTTGACCTTCGTGCCGAAGATCGTCGCGATCATGCTGGTGGTGGCGTTGACCGGCCCCTTCATCGGCAGCCAGATATCGGCCTTCACCAACGTCATCTTCGAGCGCATCCAGAACGGCTTCTGAGCCTGTTCCAGGATGGTGTGCCGCGGCATGCCGTTCGCAATTGTCTGAGGACAGACGCCGCCGATCCCCGCGGCACCTCCGGACCCACGGCGGACAAGGCCTGGACCGCCTCTATCCCATTGTTGGACCATGCGCTTTTTTGCCCTTTGCGGCGCCATGCCCTACTTTCGGCAAACGGTCTGCGCAAACGGATTGTCTGACGAGCAGGCACGACATGGCAGGAACCCCAAATGATTGACGAAAAGCCGGACAGCGAGAGCGTCTCGGCGCTGGCGCCCTTCCGGCACGGCATTTTCCGCGCCGTGTGGGGCGCAAGCCTCGTCTCGAATTTCGGTGGCTTGATCCAGGGTGTCGGCGCCGCCTGGATGATGACCACGATCGCCACCTCGCCCTATCAGGTGGCCCTGGTCCAGGCTTCGACCACCTTGCCGATCATGCTGTTTGCACTCGTCGCCGGCGCCATCGCCGACAGTTTCGACCGGCGCACGGTGATGCTGGTCGCCCAGACCTTCATGCTGGTGGTGTCGGTGCTTCTGACCCTGTTCACCTATTCAGGCCTGATTACGCCATGGACGCTGCTTGCCTTCACCTTCCTGATTGACAGCGGCACCGCGCTCAACAGCCCGTCATGGCAAGCCTCCGTCGGCGATATCGTTCCCCGCAACAAGGTGCCGGCAGCCGTCGCCCTCAATTCGATGGGCTTTAACCTGACGCGCAGCGTCGGTCCGGCAATCGGCGGCATCATCGTCGCCGCGGCCGGTGCCGCGGCCGCCTTCGCGGCGAACGCGGTGAGCTATATCGGCCTGATCGTCGTGCTGGCGCGCTGGAAGCCGAGCGTGCCGGTATCGACCTTGCCGCGCGAGTCGCTGGGGGCTGCCATGGGCGCCGGCCTGCGCTATGTCGCCATGTCGCCCAACATCGGCAAGGTGCTGGTCAGGGGCGCTGCGTTCGGCTTCAGTGCAGGCGCTGTGCTTGCGTTGCTGCCTCTGGTGGCGCGAGATGTCGTCAAGGGCGATGCGCTGACCTACGGCATCATGCTCGGCGCCTTCGGTATCGGCGCGGTCGGCGGCGCCTTGATCAGCGTCAGGCTGCGGCAGTTGCTCTCCAGCGAGACGATGGTGCGCTGTGCTTTCGCCGGCTTCGCCGGCTGCGCCTTCAATGCCGCCGTCAGCCAGCATGCCTGGCAGACGTCGCTCGGCCTGCTTGTCGGCGGCGCCTGCTGGGTGATCGCGCTTTCGCATTTCAACGTCACGGTGCAGATGGCGACGCCGCGCTGGGTGGTCGGCCGGGTGCTGTCGGTCTACCAGACCGCGACCTTCGGCGGCATCGCGCTCGGCAGCTGGATCTGGGGTGTCGTCGCCGATGCGCACGGCGCCGAAGCCGCGCTGATCGCAGCCAGCGTCGCCATGCTGGCCGGCGGCGCCATCGGTCTTTTGCTCCCGCTACCGCAACAGCAGGTGCTCAACCTCGATCCGCTCAATCGCTTCAAGGAACCGCATTTGGCGCTTGACCTGAAGCCGCGCAGCGGTCCCATCGCCATCATGATCGAGTATGTGATCCGGCACGAGGACGAACCGGAGTTCCTCGCCATCATGGCCGAACGCGGCCGCATCCGCCGTCGTGACGGCGCCCGCAACTGGACGCTGGCGCGCGATCTCGAGAATCCCACCGTATGGATCGAGCATTATCACACGCCGACCTGGATCGAATATATCAGGCACAATGGACGCATAACCCATGCCGACGCCGTCATCGGCGAACGCGTGCGGGCCCTGCACAGCGGCGACGAACCGCCCCGCGTGCGGCGCATGATCGAACGCCCGACCACCGCCGGCACAGCGCTTGTGATGGCCAAGGGACCTATCGAGCATTAGGGCTCCGCAACCACTGTCGCAGGCACCCCGCTTGGCCGTCCCGTCACCCCTCGCCCGACAGGTCCCGGCGCGCCTTGTCGAGTTCCTCGGCATAGCGCCGCATCAGATGGCCTTCGGTCAAAAGCCCCAAGACGATGTGGTCGGTGAAATCCTCGACGACAGCGAGTTCTTCGGCGCCCGCCCGCTGGAATGTTTCCGCGGCGGCCTGCACGTTCATGCTCGGCACCAGCACCGCGTCCTTGTATTTGGCAAGATCGCGCACCGGCACCTCGCCATCGGAAGGATCGCTGTGCAGTTCGGCCACGATCAGCACGCCGACATAATGATCGCCCGCATCCACGGCGATGACCCGCTGGGCAGAGCCGAGCGGCACTTGCTTGCGGAAGGCTGCCAGCGTCGTCGAGGCATAGATGGTCTTGATGTCCTTGCGCATCATCGAGCCGACTGTGAGGCTGCGCATCCAGCCAACATCGTGGGCGCTGCGGATGGTCTCGCCGCGCAAATGGAAGCGCCATGTCGAGAACGAGTAGCCGAAGGTCTCGCGCACCAGGATCGCCGACATGATCGAGGCGGCCAGCACAACGCCGGTCAGCGTCAGGTCGCGGGTCGATTCCAGCGCCAGGAAGGTCATCGTCAGCGGACCGCCGACGACACCGACTGCGAGCGACGTCATGCCGACGACGGCGGCGACGGCAGGGTCGATGCCGGTTGCCGGCGAGACGACAATCATCACATCCGCGAACGCCTTGCCGAGCAGCGCGCCGAGGAACAGCGAGGCGAAGAACAATCCGCCGCGAAAACCCGACCCCAGCGAGACCGCCGACGCCGCCAGCTTGAGCACGAAGACGCTGGCCACCACGGCCAGCCCGTAATTCATCGAGAATTCGCGATGCAGCGCGCCATGGCCGCTGGACAGGACCTGCGGCGTGATCAGCCCCAGCAGCCCGACGATGACGCCGCCAATGACGGGGCGCAGCGCCGCATCGATCGACAGCCTGGCGAAACCGCGCTCGATCAGTGTCACCAGATGCATGATGGCGATCGAGGCGGCACCGCCGAGCAGGCCGAGCAGCAGGAACGGCACATACTGGCTGGCGGTGAGCGCCGGCAGACCCGAAAGCTCGAGCGGAAACGGCACGCCGCCGAACATCTCGGCCGTCAGCGAGGCGCAGATCGCGGCTGTCAAGACTGGCGCGACATTGGCAACCGAGTAGATGCCGATGACCAGTTCGAAGCCGTAGAAGGCGCCGGTCAGCGGTGCATCGAAGGCGGCGGCGATGGCGCCGGCCGCACCACAGCCGACCAGGATGCGGACATCGTTGCGGCGCAGCCTGAAGATGCCCGCCAGCCGCGATGCCAGCCCGGAGCCAACCTGCGTATAGCCGGCTTCCAGCCCGACCGAGGCGCCAAAACCACTGGAGATCATCGTCTGGCCGGCGATGATGAAGGTGTCAGTCAGCGACATGCGCCCGCCATAGAGCGCATTGGCTTCGATCGGGTCGATCGGCGTGCGGAATTTCCGTATCCTGAGCCAGACCACCGTCAGCCCCAGCAGCATGCCGCCGATCGCCGGTATCAGCGCCTGCATCGGATTGGCGAGCGAGAACATGCCGGAAAGCCGGCCGCCTGGCTGAACGCCGAACAGCAGCCCGTGCAGGTCCTGCACGATCTGGCTCATCGCCGTGACCAATATGCCAGCCATCACGCCTACGACACCGGCGAGAACGACCACCACGATGCCGCGTGCCTCGAGCAGGGGCAACGACCTGACCAGCACCGCGCGCAGCCGGCGGGCGTAGACTTCGCTGTGGTTTCTGGAAAGCACCGGGGCGGCTCGCCGATATCGAAAGGCAGTGGAAAGCCAGCCTGATACGCCCGGCGGCACGGCATGGCAACCACTATGCCGGCAGACACCATATTGGCGACAGCTGGCGCGATATCGATCGGCTGACGGACCGTTCAGGTCGGCATGGGCTCGCCGGCTTCATAGAGCACGAGGTTGCGCTCGCCTATGCCAAGCGCCGGCCAGCTCGCACGCCAGTCCGCAATGTGCGGCGAGGCGAAATGCGCGTCGAGCGCCGCCCTGTCGCTCCAGACTTCGGTGACCCGGATGAGCCCGGCATCGAAAACATCCTGCGCATAGGAATATTGGATGCAGCCGGACTCGGCACGGCTGCCGGAAACCATGCGCTCCATCGCGGGCATTGCCTGTCCGAGCTTTTCCGGCGGCAAGCGGATGGTGCCAATGATCAGAAGCATGTGGTTTTCTTTCGAGAACAGGGACTACGTGTTTAGTCTAGGTCAAAAACCTGGCCTCGTTCTTCACCATCCAGCTCTTTGGTTTTATGCCATCCCAACCAAATTGGCTCTGATATCTCACCCTGCTGTATCAGCGCGTCTAGAAGCGTACGCGCAAGCCAAGACGGTTCGGGTGCGAGGGGATCATCATCGACATGACAATCGAGCCTGGAATGCGGGAAATACCCTTCCGGATGAAGCTGCGGCCGCCATGTATGAAAGCGTCCAACCCGGGTGCTAACCGATCCTCCAGCTTTGTTACGCGATATGTGGAAAATCTCGCCGTGTTGAAACAGTCCATCTGCATCGGACACAATATAATAGTCCGAGCTTAATGTAAGTTTTGTCATCACGAAACGATATGAAGTTTGGCCGAAGCTGTCTAGGCGCGCGCTAGTCCGCGCGCAACGCCAAACCAAGTCCTGGCGCTTGAAGCGTTCGGCTGAACCCCGCTGAACGCAGCGCTGAATCCAGCCTCCCACCCTCGCGCAAGCTTGGCGGGCTACCCTCACAGGGCTGTCGCGCGCTCGGCAGTCTATGGGGTTTGAGGACGATATGGCGATCAGCGAAAGCATTCAGCCCGGCGCGGTGGCCAAGAACGGCCGCGACGTCTTCTTCGCCATCGGCATCGTCATCATCCTGGCCGTGCTGTTCCTGCCGATTCCGGCCTTTCTCATCGACGTCGGCCTCGCCTTCTCGATCGCGCTTTCGGTGCTGATCCTGATGGTGGCGCTGTGGATCCAGCGGCCGCTCGATTTCTCGTCCTTCCCGACCGTGCTGCTCATCGCCACCATGCTGCGGCTGTCGCTCAACATCGCCACCACGCGCATGATCCTGTCGCACGGCAATGAAGGCACGCATGCGGCCGGCTATGTCATCGCCGGCTTCTCCAAGCTCGTGATGGCCAGCGACTTCGTCATCGGCCTGATCGTCTTCATGATCCTGATCGTGGTGAACTTCATCGTCATCACCAAGGGCGCCACGCGTATCGCCGAAGTCGGCGCGCGCTTCACCCTCGACGCCATCCCCGGCAAGCAGATGTCGATCGACGCCGACCTGTCGGCCGGCATGATCGACGACAAGACCGCGCAGCTGCGCCGCCGCGAGCTGGAAGAAGAATCTTCTTTCTTCGGCTCGATGGACGGCGCCTCGAAGTTCGTGCGCGGCGACGCCATCGCCGGCCTCATCATCACCGCCATCAACATCGTCGGCGGCATCGCCATCGGCTACATCAGGCACGGCATGGGCATGGGCGAAGCCGCCGACGTGTTCATCAAGCTGTCGGTCGGCGACGGCCTCGTCACCCAGATCCCGGCCCTGATCGTGTCGCTCGCCGCCGGCCTGCTCGTCTCCAAGGGCGGCACCCGCGGCTCGACCAACCAGGCGGTGTTCGGCCAGCTCGGCGCCCACCCGCGCGCCCTCTATGTCGCGGCATCACTGCTGGTGCTGCTCGGCTTGATGCCCGGCCTGCCGCTGTTCCCGTTCTTTGCGCTGGCCGCCGGCATGGCCGGCCTCGGCTACGTCATCCCGATGCGCGCCAACCGCGCCGTCGCCGAAGCCGAGGCAATCAAGGACCAGGAAAAGGCAACCAAGGTCGAGGAGGAGAAGAACTCGGTCAAGGCTTCGCTCGCCACCGCCGAGATCGAGCTTTTGATCGGCAAGCAGCTGTCGACAAGGCTGCTGACGTCGCATCAGGAACTGGTTTTCCGCATGGGCAAGATGCGCAAGAAATTCGCCACCCAGTACGGCTTCGTGGTGCCGGAAGTGCGTGTCGCCGACGATTTCGCCATCCCGCCGAAGAGCTACCAGATCAAGGTGCACGGCACCGTAGTGGCCGAATACCAGATGCGCGTCGGCGAGATCATGGTGCTGCTCGGCAATCGCGACATACCCGAGATACCGGGCGAGGAAATCCGCGAGCCGGCCTTCGGCATGCGCGCCTATTCCATCGTCGAAGCCTTCGCCGAGGATCTGAAGCGCGAGAACTACACCTTCGCCGACAACATGTCGGTGCTGCTCACCCATCTCTCCGAGGTCATCCGCAACAACCTGCCGCAGCTTCTGTCCTACAAGGACATGAAGGCGCTGCTCGAACGCCAGGACCAGGAATACCGCAAGCTCGCCGACGAGATCTGCACCACGCACATCTCCTATCCCGGCCTGCAGGCGGTGCTGAAGCTGCTGCTGGCCGAGCGCGTCTCGATCCGCAATCTGCACTTGATCATCGAGGCGATCGCCGAGATCGCGCCGCATGTGCGCCGCACCGAGCAGATTGTCGAGCATGTCCGCATCCGCATGGCCCAGCAGATATGCGGCGACCTGTCCGAGGGCGGCGTGCTGAAAGTGCTGCGCCTCGGCAACCGCTGGGATCTCGCCTTCCACCAGAGCCTCAAGCGCGACGCCAAGGGTGAGGTGCGCGAGTTCGACATCGACCCGCGCCAGCTCGAGGAGTTCGGCCAGGACGCCACCAAGGCGATCAAGAAGTATCTGGAAGCCGGCGAGCGTTTCGTCCTCGTCACCGCGCCCGACGCCCGCCCCTATGTGCGCATGATCATCGAGCGCCTGTTCACCACACTTCCGGTGCTCAGCCATGTCGAAATCGCCAAGGGCGTCGAGATCAAGGTGCTCGGAACCATATCGTGAGCGTGCTGTCGCAAGGCGTCGTCATCGCGGCGTTCCTCGCCTTCTGCCGCATCGGCGCCTGTTTCATGCTGATGCCGGGCCTCTCCAGCGCCCGCGTCCCGGTCCAGGTCAGGTTGTTCGTGGCGGTCGCCGCCACCGGCGGCCTGCTTGCCTTCCTGTGGGACAAGATCTTTCCTTTCGTCGACCCGCGCCCGCAGATCCTTGTGCCGATGATCATTTCGGAACTTCTGGTCGGCGGCCTGATCGGCGCCATGACCAGGCTCTACATGGAAGCCCTGCGCTTCATGGGCTCGGCCATCGCCATGCTGGTCGGTTATGGCGGGACCGGCGGACCGGCGATCGAGGAGCCCGAACCCCAGGCAGCCCTTGCCGCAATCATCTCGTTCTCGGCGCTGTTGATGCTGTTCGTCTTCGATTTCGACCACGAGATAATACGCGCGCTGGTTTCCTCCTACACGGTCGCGCCGGTCAACGTCTTCTTCAACCCGCAGGCCGCCCTCGTCGATGTCACCGACACGGTGTCGGACACGTTCTTCCTGGTCATCCGCCTCGGCAGCCCGTTCGTCGCCTATGCCATTCTCGTCAATCTGACGATCGGCTTCGTCAACAAGCTGACGCCGCAGATCCCGATCTATTTCATCTCCCAGCCCTTCATCATCGCCGGCGGCATGATCATCTTCTATTTCGCCGTCGGCACCATGCTGTCGCTGTTCGTCGACGGCTTCGTCGATCTGACATTGGCGAGATAGAAATGAGCACGCGCAAGGACCGCCTCAAGAAGCTGGTCAAGGTTCAGGAACAGCTGAAGGCGCTGCACGAAACCCGCCACGCCACCTTCCTTGCGGCGGCCAGTGCCGCCGAAACCGAAGCGAGGGAACTGGTCGGCCATTTCGACCAGGCCGATTCGCTCTCCGCCCTGTTTCCCGATCTCTACCATCGCCGCATTGCCCAGGCGGTGGTGCGCCAGGAAGCGAACCTGGCGAGCGCCAGGCAGGAAGCCAGCCTCATCGCCGCGGCGACCGCCCGCACCAACATGGTCGAGCGCGCCTACAAGGACGTACGCAACCGCGACGAACGCGAACGCTCCGACCGCGAGCGGCTGGACCTGATCACGCAGAAGCGGACGCAGGAGTAGCTGCGGGTATTGTGTACGCGAAGCGGACCCTCCAAGGTTCGGCTTTCCCGTAAACGCTTTACAGCCCGGTTTGGTAGCGCTACCGTTTCGGCCTAGCGTGAGCCTGGGAGGAGCCAGGGCTGTCGCTAGCGGAAGCGTTGTTCCTTCGACGACGTCGCGGGAATTTGTTGGGAGGATCGATGGCGTCTGTCGCAATTGGCGAAGTTTATAAATCATTCGGCGCTGTCGAGATCCTGCACGGGGTCAGCGTGAACATCGAGGACGGTGAGTTCGTCACTCTGGTCGGACCGTCGGGCTGCGGAAAATCAACCCTCCTCAGAATGATCGCCGGCCTGGAAAAGATTTCACGCGGCCAGATCGCGATTGGCGAACGTGTCGTCAACAACGTTGCGCCCAAGGAGCGCGACGTCGCCATGGTCTTCCAGAACTATGCGCTCTACCCACACATGACCGTTGCCGAGAACATGGCGTTCTCGCTGATGCTCAAAGGAGTTTCCAAGCCGGAGAGCGATGCCGGCGTGCGCCGCGCAGCCGAAATCCTTGGGCTGGTGCCGTTGCTGGCTCGCTATCCTCGGCAGCTTTCCGGCGGCCAACGCCAGCGCGTCGCAATGGGCCGCGCGATCGTTCGTGATCCGGCGGTCTTTCTCTTCGACGAACCGCTGTCCAATCTCGACGCCAAACTCAGGGTGCAGATGCGCGCCGAGATCAAGGAACTGCACCAGCGCCTCAAGACCACGACAGTCTACGTCACTCACGATCAAATCGAAGCCATGACCATGGCTGACAAGATCGTGGTCATGCATGACGGCATCGTCGAGCAGATAGGGCCGCCGCTGGAACTCTATGACCGGCCGAACAATCTTTTTGTCGCCAGCTTTATCGGCTCGCCGGCCATGAATTTGCTGAGGGGCGAGATCGCTACCGACGGCTCACCCTCGTTCCGCGGCGCCGGGGGGATTTCGGTCCCGTTGGCCTCGGCACTTTCCATCCGCAATGGCGAGCCTGTGGTGCTGGGAATAAGGCCCGAGCATTTGCGGCTGTCCGACGACCAGGGCATTCTGGTCACCGTCGCGGTGGTTGAACCAACCGGGTCCGAAGTGCAGCTCATCGGCCGGACAGCCGGCGGCGAAGAGATCGTCGCGAATTTCCGGGAACGACATTCCTTTACGCCGGGCGAAACCATCCGGCTTACGGCCGAGCCCAGCCTTATCCATCTCTTTCACGCAGAAACCGGACAGAGATTCCAGACACGTATCGATCAGTAGGACCACAGGCAAGGACAACAACAGGAGGAAACGAGCATGAAGTTCACCAGACGCGACGTGATCCGCACCACCGCCGGCGCGGCGGCGGGTGCCTTGGGAAGTCGGTTCATCAGCTCTCCGGCCCTTGCCCAGGACGGACTGAAATACAAACCCGAGGATGGCGCCAAGCTTAGACTGCTGCGCTGGTCGCCCTTCGTCCAGGGCGATGAGGACCAATGGCTGGCCAACACCAAACGCTTCACCGAGGCGACAGGTGTCGAGGTTCGCGTCGACAAGGAAAGCTGGGAGGACATTCGTCCCAAGGCGGCGGTCGCGGCAAATGTCGGGTCCGGCCCCGACCTGATGTTCGTCTGGTTCGATGACCCGCACCAATATCCCGACAAGCTGCACGACGTGAGCGAACTGGGCGAGTATCTCGGCTCGAAATATGGCGGCTGGCACGAGGGACCTAAGCAATATGCGACACGCGACGGGAAGTTCGTCGGCCTGCCCCTGGCCACGATCGGCAATGCCATCGTCTATCGGGAAAGCTGGGTGAAAGAGGCCGGCTTTTCGGAGTTTCCCAAGGACACGAAAGGCTTCCTGGAACTTTGCAAGGCCTTGCAAGCGAAGGGACATCCGGCCGGCTTCACGCATGGTCATGGCGTCGGCGACGGCAACAACTATGCTCATTGGCTGCTGTGGAGCCATGGCGGCCAGATGGTCGACGAGAGTGGCAAGGTAACGATCAACAGCCCCGAGACCCTCAAGGCGATCGAATACGCGCAGGAGCTTTACAAGACCTTCATTCCAGGCACCGAAAGCTGGCTCGACGTCAACAACAACCGCGCCTTCCTGGCCGGCGAACTGGGGGTGATCGCCAATGGAATTTCCGCCTACAACACGGCCAAGATCAACAAGGACAAAGATCCAAAGCTGGCTGAAATCGCCAAGGACATACGCACGACCAACCTGCCCATCGGTCCTGTCGGCAAATCCGTCGAATTGTTCCAGGTGACCACGGCCGTCATCTTCAATTACACGCCCTACCCCAACGCGGCCAAGGCGTATTTGCAGTTCATGTTCGAGGAACCGCAAATGAAGGACTGGATCACCTCCTCGGCCGGATATTGCTGCCAGACACTGAAGGCATTCGACAACAACCCCGTGTGGACTGCCGATCCCAACAACGCCGCTTACGCCAAGGCTTCGGCTACTCTGCGGCCTAACGGCTATGCCGGGCCGCTCGGCTATGCCTCGGCGGCAACCATGGCCGACTACGTGCTGGTCGACATGTTCGCCAAAGCGGTGACCGGCCAGGCCACGCCGCAAGAGGCAATGGAAGAGGCCGAGAAGCGGGCAAATCGCTATTATCGCGTTTGAGCCGGCTCAGCCGGGCAGCGCCGCTGCCCGGCTGGCTTCGGATTGCGTCGCGGCCGATCCGGCCTATCAATGAGACCTCAGCAGGAGCCAACCCATGGCCGTGCCGTCAGCTGCTATCCAGCCGCGACCTTCGATCTTCTCACGGATCCTGTCGCGCTGGAGCGAAAGCCGGAACGCACTTGGCTTCGGCTTCATGCTTCCGGCGGCTGCACTGCTGCTTGTCTTCCTGACCTATCCGCTGGGGCTCGGCGTCTGGCTCGGCTTCACCGATGCCCGCATCGGCCGCCCCGGCATCTTCATCGGCGTCGAAAACTATGAATATCTGTGGAGCGACGCCGTCTTCTGGCTCTCCGTCTTCAACACCTTGCTCTACACGATCAGCGCCTCGATCCTGAAATTCGCGCTCGGCCTCTGGCTGGCGCTCATCCTCAACCAGAACCTTCCCTTCAAATCGTTCTTCCGCGCGATTGTCCTGCTGCCGTGGGTGGTGCCGACGGTGCTCTCGGCCATCGCCTTCTGGTGGATCTACGATTCGCAGTTCTCCATCCTGTCGTGGGCGCTCATGGAAATGGGACTGATCGATCACCGCATCAATTTCCTTGGCGATCCGGAGAACGCGCGCGCCTCGGTGATCGCTGCCAATGTCTGGCGCGGCATTCCTTTCGTGGCCATCACGCTGCTGGCCGGCCTGCAGACGATTCCCCAATCGCTTTACGAGGCCGCGACGCTCGACGGCGCCAGCCGTTGGCAGTTGTTCCGCTATGTGACGCTGCCGCTGCTGACGCCGATCATCGCCATCACCATGACCTTTTCGGTCCTGTTCACCTTCACCGATTTCCAGCTGATCTATGTGCTGACTCGCGGCGGGCCGGTGAATGCCACCCATCTGATGGCGACGCTCTCGTTCCAGCGCGGCATTTCCGGCGGCCAGCTTGGCGAGGGAGCCGCGATCGCGGTCGCGATGATCCCGTTCCTGCTAGCGGCGATCCTTTTCAGCTATTTCGGGCTGCAACGTCGTAAATGGCAGCAGGGCGGTGGAGACTGACATGGCCGCGATCGAAACGAACAATCGTCCGAACACGGATGAAGGCGGCATGGGCTATCTCCAGAGCCTGCCCCGGCGCGTGGTCACCGTTTATCTGCCGCTCCTGATCTTCGTCATCGTGCTGCTGTTCCCGTTCTACTGGATGACGATCACGGCAGTGAAACCCAATCTCGAGATGACGGATTATGCCAATTTCAATCCGTTCTGGGTCGTCAATCCGACACTCGAGCATATTCGGTATCTGCTCTTCGACACATCCTATCCGGGCTGGCTTCTCAACACGATCATCATCTCGACCGCCTCAACTTTCCTGTCGCTGCTGGCCGCGGTGTTCGCTGCCTATGCGATCGAGCGCTTGAGGTTTTCCGGGGCGCGGCAGGTCGGCTTGGCGATCTTCCTGGCCTATCTCGTGCCGCCCTCGATACTGTTCATTCCCCTGTCGGTAATGGTGTTCAACCTCGGGCTTTACGATACGCCGTTCGCGCTGATCCTCACCTATCCGACGTTCCTCATTCCATTCTGCACGTGGCTCTTGATGGGTTACTTCCGCTCGATCCCCTTCGAACTGGAAGAATGCGCGCTGATGGACGGCGCGAGCCGCTGGCAAATCC